>NZ_JBEORT010000003.1:214955-227071 GCF_040302425.1 Streptomyces sp. NPDC126497 | reverse complement strand
TGATCGAGATCCGCAAGCAGAACCCGGCGTTCGGCCTCGGCTCCTACACCGAGCTGCCGTCCTCCAACCCGGCCGTCCTCGCCTTCCTGCGCGAGTACGAGGACGACCTGGTGCTGTGCGTGAACAACTTCTCCCGCTTCGCACAGCCCACCGAGCTCGATCTCAGCGCCTTCGGGGGACGGCATCCGGTCGAGCTGTTCGGCGGGGTGCGCTTCCCGGCCGTCGGTGAGCTGCCGTACCTGCTGACCCTCGGGGGGCACGGCTTCTACTGGTTCCGGCTCCGCAAGGACGCCGCGTAGAACCCGGGGCGGGGCGGTTTCCACCGCTCCGCCCGGGGCACGCATGAGTAACACCCCGCCCACCGGCGGCACCCCCGTGGGCGCGCCGAAACAGGGGAAAGGACGCGACGCCATGTCGGAAGCCGTCACACGCACCGTCACGACCCCGCCCGGCCTCCTTGCGTCACTGGATCCACTGCTGAGGGAGTGGCTGCCGCGGCAGCGCTGGTTCGCGGGCAAGGGCCGCCCGGTCACCGGGTTCTCCCTGGTCGCGGCCACCGAACTGCTGCCGCCCACCGCCAAGCTCGGCCTGTACCACCTGCTGGTGCGCACGCACCAGCCGCTCCAGCCGGGTCACGGCGGCCCCGAGCAGCCCGGCGACTGCTACCAGCTGCTCATAGGCGTGCGCGAGGCGTTGCCGCCCCGGCTCGCGCCCGCGCTGATCGGTCATGTGACGCGGGGCCCGCTGGCCGGACGGACGGTCTACGAGGCCCTGCACGACACCCGGCCCGCCGAACTGCTCCTGGAGGCGCTGCGCACCCAGGCCCGGATCGGCGGGCTCCGCTTCGAGCGGGACCCGCGCCAGGAGATCCGGTCCGGTCTGGTGCCGCGCCTGATGACCGTCGAGCAGTCGAACTCGTCGGTCGTCTACGGGGACACGTTCGTCCTGAAGCTGCTGCGCCGGGTGCTGCCCGGGACCAACCCCGATCTGGAGCTGCCGCTGGCACTGGCCCGCGAGGGCTGTCCCCGGGTGCCGCCGCCGACGGCCTGGCTGGTCGCGGAGCCCGGTGAGGCGGTGCCCGGTCCGCCGTCGGCCGAGCCGTACGTCCTGGGGGTGCTGCAGCCGTTCGTGCAGGGGGCGACGGACGGCTGGGAGCTGGCGCTGCGGGAGCTGGCCAAGGGCGAGGACTTCGTCGCCGAGGCGCGGGCCCTGGGGCGGGCCACCGCCGAGGTGCACACCGCGCTGGCCCGCGCGCTGCCCACGGTCACGCTGGGGCACGCCCAGCTCCGCACCCTGGTCACCGGCATGACCGAGCGGCTCGAGTCGGCCGTGCACGCGGTGCCCGGGCTGCGGCCGTACGCGGACGGGCTGCGTTCGGCGTTCACGGCGCTGGACGACCTGGCCGCCGAGGGCCGCACCTGGACCGCCCAGCGGGTCCACGGGGACCTGCACCTCGGGCAGTGCCTGCGCTCCCCCGCCGGCAGGTGGTCGCTGATCGACTTCGAGGGGGAACCGGCCCGCCCGCTGGCCGAGCGGCGGATGCCGCAGCCGGCGGTGCGGGACGTGGCCGGCATGCTGCGGTCCTTCGACTACGCGGCGCGTTCGGTGGCCCCGCCGCAGCCGGACTGGGCCGTGCGGTGCAGGGCGGCGTACTGCTCCGGCTACGCGGAGGCGGCCGGCCGGGACCCGCGCACCGATCCGGTGCTGCTGCGCGCGTACGAGACCGACAAGGCGGTCTACGAAGTGGTCTACGAGGCCCGGCACCGCCCCGAGTGGCTGCCCGTGCCGCTGGCCGCCGTGCGCCGGCTCGCCTCGACCGACCTGATCTGACCCATCCGACCCGCGTCCAGGAGGCTTCGCCCGTGACCCCCCGTCCCGAGTCCAGCGGTCCGCACCCGGAGCAGCCGGCCGAGCGACGGCCCGCGGCAGCCGAGCCGGCGAAGAAGACCGCCGCGAGGAAGACCGCCGCGGCGTCGAAGAAGGCCACGGCCGAGAAGACGGCGGCGAAGAAGACCGCGGTGAAGAGCGTGGCGGCCAAGAAGACGGCGGCCCCGAAGACCGCGGTGAAGAAGGCGGCGGCCAAGAAGGCCGCGGTGAGGAGGACGGCCGGGAAGGCGGCGGCCGAGGGCCCGGCCGGGAGGACCCCGGCGCCGAGGGGGGCCGGGCGGGACGCCCCCGTCCCGCAGCCCGCCCCGCCCGAGATGGAGATCGCCGTCTCCCCCGCCGTGGACGCCGCCGACCGGGAGCGGCTGCTGAGCGGGACGCACCACGCCCCGCACTCCGTGCTCGGCGCGCACCCGGTGCCCGGCGGGGTCGTCTTCCGGGCGCTGAGGCCGTACGCCCGCGCGGTGACCGTCGTCTCCGGGGGCCTGACCGTCGAGCTGCACGACGACGGCGACGGCTTCTTCTCGGGGCTGCTGCCGCTGGGCGAGGTCCCGGCGTACCGGCTGCTCGTCACCTACGAGGGGACGGTGCACGAGACGGAGGACGCGTACCGCTTCCTGCCCACGCTCGGCGAGCTCGACCTGCACCTGATCGGCGAGGGCCGGCACGAGGAGCTGTGGACGGTCCTCGGCGCGCACCCGATGACCCACCAGGGCGTGACCGGCACCCGGTTCTCGGTGTGGGCGCCGAACGCGCGCGGGGTGCGGGTGGCCGGCACCTTCAACTTCTGGGACGGCACCGGCTTCCCCATGCGGTCGCTGGGCTCGACGGGGGTGTGGGAGCTGTTCGTGCCGGGGGTCGGGGAGGGCGAGCTGTACAAGTTCGAGATCACCCGTCCCGACGGTTCGAAGACCCTGCGCGCCGACCCGATGGCCCGCCGTACGGAGGTCCCGCCGGCGACGTCGTCGATCGTCACGTCCTCGGCGTACGAGTGGGGCGACGCCGAGTGGCTGGAGCGCCGGGCCGAGGCGCCCGCGCACCGGGCGCCGTTCTCGGTGTACGAGGTGCACCTGCCGTCCTGGCGGCCGGGGCTGACGTACCGGCAGCTCGCCGAGCAGCTCCCCGCCTACGTCAAGGACCTCGGCTTCACCCACGTGGAGCTGATGCCGGTCGCCGAGCACCCGTTCGGCGGTTCCTGGGGCTACCAGGTCACCGGGTTCTACGCGCCCACGGCCCGCCTCGGCACCCCCGACGACTTCCGGTACCTGGTCGACGCCCTGCACCGGGCCGGCATCGGCGTGATCATGGACTGGGTGCCGGCGCACTTCCCGCGCGACGAGTGGGCGCTGGCCGAGTTCGACGGGCGGCCGCTGTACGAGCACGAGGATCCGCTGCGCGCCGCGCACCCCGACTGGGGCACCCTGGAGTTCGACTTCGGCCGGCGCGAGGTGCGCAACTTCCTGGTGGCCAACGCCCTCTACTGGTGCGAGGAGTTCCACATCGACGGGCTGCGGGTGGACGCGGTCGCCTCGATGCTCTACCTCGACTACTCGCGCGAGCCGGGCCGGTGGACGCCGAACGAGCACGGCGGCCGGGAGAACCTGGACGCGGTGGCGTTCCTCCAGGAGATGAACGCGACCGTGTACCGCAGGGTGCCGGGGGTCGTGACGATCGCGGAGGAGTCCACGGCCTGGGACGGCGTCACCCGGGCCACCCACCACAAGGGTCCCAGCGGCTTCGGCGGGCTCGGGTTCGGGCTGAAGTGGAACATGGGCTGGATGCACGACTCGCTCCAGTACATGAGCCACGACCCGGTCCACCGCCGCCACCACCACGGCGAGATGACGTTCTCGATGGTGTACGCCTACAGCGAGAACTACGTGCTGCCGATCTCCCACGACGAGGTGGTGCACGGCAAGCGGTCCCTGGTGTCGAAGATGCCCGGGGACTGGTGGCAGCAGCGCGCCAACCTGCGGGCCTACCTGGGCTTCATGTGGGCCCACCCGGGCAAGCAACTGCTGTTCATGGGGCAGGAGTTCGCGCAGGGCGCGGAGTGGTCGGAGGCACACGGCCCGGACTGGTGGCTGCTCGACCCGCACTACGGCGCGGAGGCCGACCACCGCGGGGTGCGCGACCTGGTGCGCGACCTCAACACCGTGTACCGGCACACCCCCGCGCTGTGGCGGGGCGACACCGAGCCGTCCGGATTCCGGTGGGTGACCGGGGACGCGGCCGAGGACAACGTGCTCGCCTTCCTGCGGTACGACTCCGACGGCTCCCCACTGCTCGCGGTGTCCCACTTCGCCCCGGTGGTCCGGGAGGACTACCGGATCGGGGTCCCCGACGACGTGCCCGCCTGGCACGAGGTGGTGAACACCGACGCCGGCCGCTACGGCGGCGGTGACGTCACCGGTCCGGGCCCGGTCAAGCCCGAGCCGCAGGGGCGGCACGGGTTCCCGGCGAGCATCCGGCTGACCCTGCCGCCCCTGGCGACGGTGTGGCTGCGCCCGGCCTGACCCCCGGGCCCCCGTTCAGTCCAGGGCGTCGGCCAGCGGCCCCGGCAGCGGCTCGGCGTGCAGGACGCCGAGCCGCTGGGTGGCGCGGGTGAGCGCCACGTACAGGTCGCTGGTGCCGTAGCGGGCCGGCTCGACCACGAGGACCGAGTCGAACTCCAGCCCCTTGGCCTGGCGCGGGTCGAGCAGCACCACGGTGTGCGACAGGTCGGGCTCGGCACCCGCCGTCACCCCCTCGAGGCGGGCTGCCAGGGCGCGGTGCAGCGCGCGCGGGGCGATGACGGCGAGGCGGCCCTCCTCGGGGGTGAGCTCCGCGACCGCCCCGGCGACGGCGCCGGGCAGGTCGTCGGTGGCGCGGGCCCAGGGTCGTACGCCCGTGGAGCGCACCGAGCCGGGCGGCTCGAAGCCGGGGTGCTCGGCGCGCACCACGGCCGCGGCGACGTCCATGATCTCGGCGGGGGTGCGGTAGTTGACGCCGAGCCGGGTGTGCTCCCAGCGGTCCTCGACGAACGGGGTGAGGATGTCCGCCCAGGAGCCGACGCCGCCCGCCTCCGAGGTCTGCGCCGGGTCGCCGACCAGGGTCATCGAGCGGGCGGGGCTGCGCCGCATCAGCAGCCGCCACGCCATCGGGGAGAGCTCCTGCGCCTCGTCGACGATGATGTGCCCGAACGCCCAGGTCCGGTCGGCGGCGGCGCGTTCGGCGGCGCTGCGGTGGTCGTCCTCCTCGTGCCGCTCGGCGAAGCGTTCGGCGTCGATGATGTCGTGCGCGGACAGCACCTCGGAGGAGTCCGGGTCGTCCTCCTCCTTGTCCTCGAACTCGTAGGTGCGGGAGGCGTACGAGACGTCCAGCACGCCCTGCGCGAAGGCGATCTGCGTCTGCCGCTCGCGTTCGGCCCGGGCGCGTTCGAGGCGGTCGTCCTCGCCGAGGAGTTCGGCGGCCTCGTCGAGCAGGGGCACGTCGGAGACGGTCCAGTGCCGGGTGACCGGGCGGCGGACCGCGGCGGCGTCCTCGTCGGAGAGGTACCCCTCGGGGGCGGCGAGGAAGTCGGCGACCAGGCGCTGCGGGGTGATGCGGGGCCACAGCCGGTCGATGGCGGACCAGACCTCGGGGTTGTCGGCGAGTTCGTCGCGGATCTGGGTGATGTCGCTGGGGTCGAGCAGGTTGGAACCGTCGTAGGGGTCGGTGCCGATGCGTTCGGCGACCATGTCGGTGAGCGCGTTGAGGATGTGGCCCTCGAAGTGCTCGCGGGCCACGTTGTGCGGCAGCTTGGCGGCGCGGGTGCGCTCGCGGGCGACGTTCACCAGGCCGTCGTCGAGCATCAGGACCTCGCGGTCGTGCTCGATGGCGATCACCGGGTCGGGCAGCGCCTGCCGGTCGCGCACGACGTCGGCGAGGACGCCGGCCATCTCGGCGCGGCCCTTGACGGCGGCGGCCTCGGGGGTGTCGGTCCGGGTGGTCCGCACCCCGGGGTACAGCTCGCCCACGGTCGCCAGGAGCACGCCGGTCTCGCCGAGGCTGGGCAGCACCTCGCCGATGTAGCCGAGGAACGCCGGGTTGGGGCCGACGATCAGGACGGCGCGGCGGGCCAGCAGCTCGCGGTGCTCGTAGAGGAGGTAGGCGGCGCGGTGCAGGGCGACGGCGGTCTTGCCGGTGCCGGGCCCGCCCTCGACCACCAGGACCCCGCGGTGCGGGGCGCGGATGATGCGGTCCTGGTCGGCCTGGATGGTGCGCACGATGTCGCCCATGCGGCCGGTGCGCGCCGAGTTCAGCGCGGCGAGCAGCACGGCGTCGCCGGCCGGGTCCTCGTGGCCGGTGCGGGTCTCGTCGCCGAGGTCGAGGATCTCGTCGTGCAGGGCGGTGACCCGGCGGCCCTCGGTGGAGATGTGCCGGCGGCGCCTGAGCCCCATCGTGGTGTGGCCGGTGGCCAGGTAGAACGGGCGGGCGACCTCGGCCCGCCAGTCGATGAGGACGGGGGTGCGTTCGGCGTCGTCGGCGCGCAGGCCGATCCGTCCGATGTGGTGGGTGGCGCCGGAGGTGAGGTCGATCCGGCCGAAGCAGAGGGAACCGTCCACCGCGTTCAGCGCGGCGAGCAGCCCGGACCGCTCGGCGACGAGGATGTCCCGCTCCAGCCGGGCCTGCCGGGGGGTGTGGCCCTGGGCGAGCGCCTCCGAGACGGACACCTCGGCGTCGCCGCGCAGGGCGTCCACGCGTGCGTACAGTCCGTCGACGAATTGCTGTTCCCGCCGCATTTCGTCGTCCGGAAATTCGGTGTTTGACAATTCCGCTCCCGCCCGGATATACTGTGGTCATCGAACTTCACCGCGACTTCTTCGAAAAGCAAGTCGCGAATCAATGAATATACGCAAAGAAAACCCCCGCGCGCAATTGCCGGGGGTTTTCTCGTACCGCGTACCGGGTCAGAGCACGTCCGACAGCTCCTCGAGCAGCCGCCGCCTCGTCCTGGCCCCCACCATCGACCGCAGCGGCTCCCCGTCGCGGAACACCATGAAGGTCGGCATCGACAGCACCTTGTAGGCGTTGGTCGTGTCGGGATTGGCGTCCACGTTCAGCTGGACGACCTTCAGCCGGCCCTCCTCCTCGGCGGCCAGCGCGCTCAGCACCGGCGCCATCTGCCGGCACGGCGGGCACCAGTCGGCCGTGAACTCCACCAGCACCGGCAGCTCCGAACCGATCACCTCCTCCTCGAAGTCCGCGTCGGTCACCTCGGGCACACCGCTCGCCCCGCTCATCGCAGCTCCCCTCCCAGTTCGCACACCGGTTCCGGGCCGCCCGGAACCGCCGCCTCGGCGGCCAGCCCGTCCCGCGCCGACTCCGCCCGCGCCAGCTGCTGCCCGACCTTCGCCCGTACGGCCCGCAGCTCGCCGATGAGCGCGTCCAGCTCGTCCAGCTTGCGCCGGTAGACCTGGAGCGAGGCGGGGCAGGAGTCGCCCTCGGGGTGCCCGGCCCGCAGGCACTCCACGAAGGGCCGGGTCTCCTCCAGGTCGAACCCGAAGTCCCGGAGCGTGCGGATCTGCCGCAGCAGCCTCAGATCGCCCTCGTCGTAGGTCCGGTGTCCGTTGGCCGTCCGCCGCGCGGACAGCAGCCCGCGTGACTCGTAGTACCGCAGCGCCCGCGTGGTGGTCCCGGCCCGTGCGGCCAGCTCGCCGATTCGCATGCGGACGAACGTAAGCCTTGACGTCGGCGTCAAGGCAAGGGCGTGCGGGACGGAGGAAGCCGAGCGGCCCGGCTCACGGGGGCGGAGCCTGGCCGCTCGGCGGCTGCGGAGGCCCGGATACGGGCGGCGGGCCTCCGGCGACCGGGCGGCTGAGCAACGGGGGGAGTGTCCCAGCCGCCCGGGTCTGTGGGGGTGCGGCGTCGGCCCTCAGGCCTTGGCCAGCTCCTTCTCGCCGTCCTTCTCGGACAGCTCGGCGCCAAAGCCGTCGGCGTCGCCGCCGTGGCCGTCGTCCAGGAGCGTCTTCTCGTCGAACGGCGCCCGGCCGGCGAGCACCTCGTCCACCCGGGCCCGGTCGATCTCCTTGGTCCAGGTGCCGATCAGGACGGTGGCGACGGCGTTGCCCGCGAAGTTGGTGAGGGCGCGGGCCTCGCTCATGAAGCGGTCGATGCCGACGATGAGGCCGATGCCGTCCACCAGGGCCGGCTTGTGCGACTGGAGGCCGCCGGCCAGCGTGGCGAGACCGGCGCCGGAGACACCGGCGGCGCCCTTGGAGGCCACCAGCAGGAAGAGCAGCAGCGGGATCTGCTCGCCGATCGACATCGGCGTGCCCATGGCGTCGGCGATGAACAGCGAGGCCATGGTCATGTAGATCATGGTGCCGTCGAGGTTGAAGGAGTAGCCGGTCGGGACGGTGATGCCGACCACTGGCTTGCTGACGCCCAGGTGCTCCATCTTGGCGATGAGGCGCGGCAGCGCCGACTCCGACGAGGAGGTGGAGAGGATCAGCAGGAACTCGCGGCCCAGGTACTTGAAGAGCGAGAAGACGTTCACCCCGGCGATGACGCGCAGCATCGTGCCCAGCACCAGGAAGATGAACAGGACGCAGGTGACGTAGAAGCCGAGCATCAGCACGGCCAGGCTCTTGAGCGCGTCGACGCCGGCCGAGCCGGTGACCGCGGCGATGGCGCCGAAGGCGCCGATCGGGGCCGCCCACATGATCATCGCCAGGACGCGGAAGACCAGCCGCTGGATGTGCTCGATGCCGCGCAGGACGGGCTGCCCGGCGGAGCCCATGGCCTGCAGGGCGAAGCCGCAGAGCAGGGCGACCAGCAGGGTCTGCAGCACCTCGCCGGCGGTGAACGCGGAGACGATCGTGGTCGGGATGATGCCCAGCAGGAACTCGGTGGTGTCCTTGGCCTCCGCGTCGACCTGCGCCTGGCCGGTCTCCTTGACGGCGTCGGTGACCGCGAGGCCGGTGCCCGGGTCCAGGATGTTGCCGACGACCAGGCCGATGGCGAGGGCGACGACCGACATCACCATGAAGTAGCCCAGGGCGATGCCGCCGACCGCGCCGACCTTGGCGGCCTTGCGCACCGAACCGATGCCCAGCACGATCGTGCAGAAGATGATCGGCGAGATCATCATCTTGATCAGGTTCACGAAGCCGGTGCCGAGCGGCTTCAGCCCGGTGGCGAAGTCGGGGGCGAGCAGACCGACGGCGATGCCGAGGGCGACCGCGATGATCACCGCGATGTAGAGATAGTGCGTGCGGTCCCGCTTGGCCTTGGGCTCGGCAGGTGCCGTAGCGGATGTGCTGGTCACGGCGGCCCTCCTTGACGACGTCATCGGCATCACCGGCGTGCGGCTCACGTCCGGGGGATGGGGTTGGGGCCTGCCCGGCGGATCATGACGAAGCCGCGGGACGGGCCACAGGGGAACGCCGCGACTATGCCGCGCCCTGTGAGCGCGGTCACCCTTCCGTTCATTTAGTTCACCGCGGGCCCCGGAGGCAGACTGGCGGCATGCGCCTCCCCCTCCCCCGGCCCCGCAGCCTCGCGGGCCAGCTCTTCGCCATGCAGGCCGTGCTCATCGCGGTGGTCGTGGCGGGGTACGCGCTGTTCACGTACGTCAGCAACCGCAGCCAGGCCGAGGAGGCGGCGGGCCGCCAGGTCACCGCGGTGGCCCGCTCGATCGCCGACTCCCCTTCCGTACGGCAGGCGATCCGCTCCTCCGCCCCCTCGGCCCGGCTCCAGCCGTACGCGCTGGAGGTGGTGCGCGACACCGACGTCGACTTCGTCACGATCATGGATCCCCGGGGCATCCGCTGGACCCATCCCGACCCGGACCAGATCGGCCTGGTCTTCCAGGGCAACACCGCCCCGGCGCTCCGGGGCCGCACCTTCACCGAGACCTACACCGGCACCCTCGGCCCGTCGGTCCGGGCGGTCACCCCGGTCCGGGACGGCGACCGGATCACCGGCCTGGTCAGCGCCGGCATAAGGGTCGAGGAGATCAGCCAGCGCGCCCGGGGACAGCTCACGGCGCTGCTCGCGGTCGCGGCCGGCGCCCTCGGGCTCGGCGCGATCGGCACGTACGTCATCAACGCGCGGCTGCGCCGGCACACCCACGGCATGAACGCGACCGAGCTCAGCCACATGCACGACTACCATCAGGCCGCGCTCCACGCCGTGCGCGAGGGACTGCTGATGCTGGACGGGCAGTACAGGGTGGCGCTGATCAACGACGGCGGCCGGGAGCTGCTGGGCGTGACGCCGGAGGAGGACGTGGTGGGCAGGTCGGTGGCGGAGCTGGGGCTGCCCACACCGCTGACGGGTGCGCTGCTGGCCTCCGAGCCCCGGGTGGACGAGGTGCACCTGACGGCGGACCGGGTGCTGGTGGTGAACACCTCACCGGTCACCGGAGGCCAGCGGCGCGGCTCGGTGGTGACCCTGCGGGACGTCACCGAGCTCCAGTCGCTGATGGGCGAGCTGGACTCCGAGCGCGGCTTCACCCAGGCGCTGCGGTCGCAGGCGCACGAGGCGGCGAACCGGCTGCACACCGTGGTCTCGCTGATCGAGCTGGGCCGGGCCGAGGAGGCGGTGGACTTCGCGACCGCCGAGCTGGAACTGGCGCAGGCGCTCACCGACCAGGTGGTGGCGGCGGTGAGCGAGCCGGTGCTGGCGGCGCTGCTGCTGGGCAAGACCGCCCAGGCCAACGAGCGGGGCGTGGAGCTGGTGGTGTCGGACGACAGCCGCCTGGACGACGGCCTGCTCCCGGACACCCTGCCCGCCCGGGACCTGGTCACCATCCTCGGCAACCTGATCGACAACGCCGTGGACGCGGCACAGGGCGGGCTGCGCCCGCGGGTGACGGTGACGGCGCTGACGGAGGAGGACTGCTCGGAGCTGATCCTGCGGGTCTGCGACACCGGCCCCGGGGTGGACCCGGACCACGCGGAGGCGGTCTTCCGGCGCGGCTTCACGACCAAGCCGGCCGGGCCGGGCGGGCGGGGGCTGGGCCTGGCACTCGTCCGGCAGGCGGTGGGCCGGCACGGCGGGACCCTGTCGGTGACCTCCGCGGACGGGGGCGGCGCGGTGTTCGAGGCGCGGCTGCCGCTCAGGGACGCCGCGGTCGCGCGGAGCGCGGGGGGCGCCGCATGAGCGGGATGGCCGGGGAGCCCATCAGGGTGCTGGTGGTCGAGGACGACCCGGTGGCCGCCGACGCCCATGTGATGTACGTCGGGCGGGTGCCCGGGTTCGTCGCCGTCGGCAAGGCGCACACCGGGGCGGAGGCCCGCCGGGCGCTGGAGCGGACCCCCGTCGACCTGCTCCTCCTCGACCTGCACCTGCCGGACGTGCACGGACTCCAGCTGGCGCGCTCGCTGCGGGCCGGCGGCCACCACGCCGACGTGATCGCGGTGACGTCGGCGCGGGACCTGGCGGTGGTGCGGGAGGGGGTGTCGCTGGGGGTCGTGCAGTACGTCCTGAAGCCGTTCACGTTCGCGACCCTGCGGGACCGGCTGGTGCGCTACGCCGAGTTCCGCGCGGCGGTGGGCGAGGCCAGCGGACAGGCCGAGGTGGACCGGGCGCTGGCGACACTGCGGGCCCCGGGACCGGCCGCCCTGCCGAAGGGGCTCAGCGCGCCGACGCTGGAGCGGGTGACCGTGACCCTCCGGGACGCCGACGAGGGTCTGACGGCCGCCGGTGTCGCGGAGGCGGTCGGCATCTCCCGCATCACCGCCCGCCGCTATCTGGAGCACCTGGTGGACGCCGGCCGCGCGGCCCGCCGCCCGCAGTACGGGACGGTGGGGCGGCCGGAACTGCAGTACCGGTGGGTCCGGGGAGCGGAGAAGGGGCGTTAGGGGGAGGGGGCGTCCAGTTCGGCGGCGCGGGCGCGGACCCGGGCGGCTTCGGTGGGGGCGTCGGCTCGGGTGAAGGCGTCGGCGGCTTGAAGGTAGGCGGTGCGGGCCTCAACGGGGCGGTAGGCGGCCTCATGTGCGAGGGCCAGGTTGTGGAGGGTCTGCCCGGTGCCGTACCAGTCCTTGAATTCCCAGTAGAGCTCCAGGCACTTGTCGTAGGCCTTGATCGCTTCCTCCACCCGGCCCGCCTTTTCCAGGGTGAGGCCGAGGTTGTTCCACGTCCTGCCCTCGCGGTGGCGGTCTCCCGCAGCCTGGAACAGGTCACGGGCCCGGTTGTGCGCGCCAATCGCCTCTTCCGTCCGGCCCACGCTCCGCAGGGCGCTGCCGAGGTTGTTCCACGCCATG
>NZ_JBEORT010000003.1:0-214855 GCF_040302425.1 Streptomyces sp. NPDC126497 | reverse complement strand
GCCTCGTGGAGGCGGTCTCCGGCGGCCCGGTACAGGTCACGGGCCCGGTTGTGCGCGCCAATCGCCTCTTCCGCCCGGCCCACATCCCGCAGAGCAAGGCCGAGGTGGTCCCACGCCATGGCCTCGTGGAGGCGGTCTCCGGCGGCCCGGTACAGGTCACGGGCCCGGTTGTGCGCGCCAATCGCCTCTTCCGCCCGGCCCACATCCCGCAGAGCGATGCCGAGGTGGCTCCACGTCATGGCCTCGCCGCGCCGGTCCTCGACAAGCTGCGCGGCCTCCCGCGCCGCCTCCGCGACGGCGATCAAGTCATCGAAGTACCGCCGCCAGTACAGATACTCCCCCAGATACAAGGCCAGCCGCATCGCCGTGCCCGCGAACCGCTCCTCCTGCCCCCACCCCACCGCCGCGACCAGACCGGACCGCTCCGCGTCCAGCCACGCCAACGCCTGCCCCCGGTCCCCGAACCGCTCCGGCTCCGCCCTCCCCGGCAGCCACCGCAACCGGTCATCGGCCGCATACGCCCACTGCACGTAGAACCCCAGCACCCGCTTCCGCGCCGCCTCCCCCTCCTTCCGCAGCCCCGCATCCCCCACCACCGCACCCTCCCCGAACACCCGCACCAAGTCGTGCAACCGCCACCATCCGCGCCCACTCCCCCTCTCCACGAGGTGGGCACGGGACAGCGCCTTCAAAGCCCGCACCGGAGGCTCCTCGGCACCGACCAGCGCGGCGACGACCTCGTCGCTCACCTCGGGCCCCGGCGCGAGGGCGAGCAGGCGCAGCAGCCGAGCCTGCTCGGGCGGCAGTCGGCGGTAGGAGAGCTCGAAGGCGGCGCGGACGCTGCGCTCGCCGTCGTCGAGGTGGTCGAGCCGGTCACGGGACTCGGCCAGTTCCGTCACGAACTCGGTCACCGGCTTGTCCGGGTCCTCCGCCAGCAGGGCGGCCGCGATCTGCAGGGCCAGCGGGAGGTGCCCGCAGAGGCCGGCGAGCCGCTCTGCCGTGTCGGGGTCGTCGGCCACCCGGCTGTCGTCCGGGTCGGCGATACGCAGGGCACGGTCGAGGAGTTCGTACGCCTCCCTCGGGCCGAGCTGGTCCAGGGGAACGAGCCGCGCGCCCAACTGGGGCAGCCGGTCGCGCGACGTGACCAGGACGTGGTGCCGGGAGTCGCCCGGCAAGAGGGGTCGTACCTGGTCCGGCGAGGAGGCGTTGTCGGCCAGGACCAGCACCGCGCCGCGTTCGTCAGCCCGGGTGGCCAGCGTGGAGCGGTAGAGCGCCGTCCGCTCGTCCGTCGTGGTGGGGATGTGTTCCGGCGGGGTGCCGAGGGCGCGCAGCAGGGCTTGGAGGGCGCGGTCGGCGGTGACGGGCTTCCGGTCGTAACCGTGCAGGTCGACGAAGAGGACCCCGCCGGGGAACCAGCCCCGTTCACGGGCCAGGTGCGCGGTCTCGACGGCGAGCGCGGTCTTGCCGATGCCGCCGAGGCCGGACACGGCGGCGACGAGGGTCGCCGCCGCCCCGGCCGGCCGCGCCCCGGCCGGGTCCAGCGCGAGCAGCAGGTCCTCCGTCTCGCGCTCCCGGCCCGTGAACCCGCCGGGCCTCGGCGGCAGGCCGGCCATCGCCTCCGGGACGGCGGCCCCGCCCTGCTGGATCACGACCTGCACGCCGACCACCTCGCGCAGGAAGACCCCGCCGCGGAAGTCGGTGTGGTCGCCGTCGTACCAGGACGTCCCGCTTCCCGGCGCGGACCGCTCCATGGCCCGCGCGACGGCACCGGCGACGCCCCGCGGATCGGCGGCGAGCAGGTCGGCCACCGTCTCGCCCCACTCCCGCACGGCCTCCCGCCGGGCCGGACCCTCCGCCGCCTCGGCGATCTCCCGGGCGGACGCACCGGTGTCGAGCCCCACCGCCCGCGCCAGCCTCTCCACCGCCCGGCGGCCACCGTCCCCTCCCGCGCCCTCGGCCAGGGCCGCCAGCAGTGCCGCTTCCATGCGCCGTACTCGCCCCCGTCAAGAAATTACGACAGAGCGTCAAAGGTAGTACGGGGTATATGTGTTCATGCCGTTTTCGCGTACCGGACGATCTGTGAGCCGAGCCCCGCCACGGCGAGCGCCTCCAGCACCGACAGCGTGACCATCAGCCCGCCGCCGTCGCCGTTCACCCAGAACACGACCAGGGCGGCCAGCGGTACCGCGCAGAACGCCGTCAGGTCGATCACCATCTGAATGGCCTTGCGGGACCGGCGCCGGGTGTCGCTCCGGTGGTACGCCTCCCACCCGAACGTCGTGAAACCACCCCCGTGCGCCGCAAGGGCGGCCAGCCGGGGTCCCAGATCGTCCCGGACGTAGCGGCCGATGGCCGAGATCTTCTCGTCGTTGACGAGGTAGGTCCAGCCGAGGACGACGCACACCGGCGGCAGCGCCAGCAGCATCGAGGGCTGCTTCGCCTGGGCCGCTGCGGCGATGACGGCGGCCACGACGGCCAGCGTCACGTAGAGGAGGTTGTCCCGGAACCCGATCCTCGCCTTCTGCTCGTCCTTCACGGTCTGGTACTCGGCGAGCAGCAACTGCCCGACGGTGAGGTCCTGTTCCGCCACTCGATCCCCTTCCCCCGGTTGTAACTTATGACTATGCAGGAGACCCGGCCCGTTGTTCTGGTCCTGACCGCGCTTCCGCTCGAATACACCGCCGTCCGCGCGCACGTCGAGGAGCGGGAGGAACGGGTGCACCGTGACGGGACCCGGGTCGAGAAGGGCCGGCTCCCCGGCACCTCCTGGCACGTCGCCCTCGCCGAACTGGGCATGGGCACCGAGCGGGCCGCCGCCCTCGCCACCCAGCTCATCACCTGGCTACGTCCCGAGGCCGTGTTCTTCGTCGGTGTCGCCGGCAGCCTGAAGGACGACGTCGGGATCGGCGACGTCGTCGTGGGCACGAAGGTGTACGAGATCCACGGCGGCAAGCGGACGCCGGAGGGCTTCCTGGTCCGACCGAACGCCCTGCCGGGCTCGCACGCCCTCGACCAGGCGGCCCGTTCCGCCGTGCGGGACATGCCCGACGTACGGGCGCACTTCCTGCCGATCGCCACGGGCGACGTGGTCCTGGCGGACGCCGGGTCCGAGATCGCCCGCCACCTCCGCACGAACTACAACGACGCGGGCGCGATCGAGATGGAGGGCTCCGGCGCGCTCCATGCGGCCCACCTGAACGGCCAGGTGAACGCCCTGGTGATCCGGGGCATCAGCGACCGCGCCGACGCGGGGAAGCACAAGGCCGACGCCTCGGGTTCTCAGAAGCACGCCGCCGAGCAGGCCGCTGCGGTGACGGTGGCGGTGCTGCACAAGCACCGGCCCCGCGAGGGTTCCTCCGACTCCAAGGAGAGTCCCCATCGGCACGGAGACGGCGGAGCGACGTACGGCGGAGACCACATCGACTTCCGGGACGGCACCTTCCACGGCCCCGTCACCGGCAAACAGAGCGGAGGGCAGCGCTAAGGGGACCGTCCACGGCCCGGTCCCGCGAGCGACCACCACCCTCCCACCCCGCCCGCTGGGCTTCACCGGCCGATCGAAGGACCTGGACCGCCTGCTCCCGCACCTCTCCCCCGCCGAGGACGACACGGCCGCGCTGCCGCTCCTCATCTTCGCCGTCACGGGCATGGGTGGCGTCGGCAAAACCGCATTGGCTGTGGAGGCGGCGCACCAGGCCCATGCGCAGGGTTGGTTCCCAGGCGGAACGCTTTTCGTGGACCTGCGCGGGTACGACGAGGACCCGGTCACGGCTGATCAGGCGGTTCTGGCACTGCTCGACGCGCTGGGGGCGCGGGACGGAGACCTGCCACCGACAGCGGACCGCCAGTACGACGCATATCGCGCGCTCCTCGCCAATCGACAGGACCGGATGCTGCTGATCCTGGACAACGCCTCGGATCCCGCCCAGTACCTGTCACTTCTACCTGGCACGGACCACCACCGGGTGCTCATCACCTCCCGGGATCGCCCCGACGCCCTCCCGGTACGCCTGATCGACCTGGAAACACTTGCCCCGGACGACTCCGTCGCCCTTCTGACCCGTGCCCTGCACGACACCGACGAACGGGACGACCGCCCGGCGCGTGAGCCCGGGGCCCTGCGCGAGCTGGCCAATCTGTGCGGGCACCTGCCCCTGGCCCTCCAGATCGCAGCGGGCATGCTGCGGCGGCGCCGCCATCGGGACATCACCTCTCTGGTGGCCGAGATCCGGGAGGCCGGGGACGCAACCACCGCCCTCGACCATGGCACTCCGGGAACCGACCTGTACGGACGTTCACTCGTCCTGCGGCCTGTTCTGGAGACCTCCTATCGTCGGCTGCCGCCCGGCCAGGCCCGGCTGCTACGCCTGCTCTGCCTCTCGCCAAGCGCGGAGACCGGCACGGAGGCGATCGCCGCTCTTGCCGACCTCAGCACCGAGTCCGTGCTATCGCTGCTGGAGGACCTGGCCGCCAGATACCTCGTCACACCGGTTCGTGGCGGCAACGGGACGACTTCCGCCTTGCGATGGCGGTTGCATGACTTGGTGCGGGTGTTCGGCTCAGGTGTGGTGGCGGGGGACGCGGGGTTGCGGGAGGAAGGACAAGCGGCGCAGGAGCGGGTGCTGGAGTTCTACTGGCGATGGGCGCATGCGGCTGATGACAGGTTGCAGTGGCTGCCGGGAAAGCCTGTGCCGGAGCGGTTCGAGGAGCGGGGGCAAGCATTGACGTGGCTGGACGGTGAGCGGTCCGGTCTGGTGGCGGCGGTGGGGTGGGGGCGGGAGGAGCGGTTCGCGGGCACGGCGGTGCGGCTGGCCGAGTGTCTGGGGGAGTACCTGGACTGGCGGCGGCATTTCGACGACTGGATCGCCGTCGCGGAGGCTGCGCGAGAGGCCGCGCAGCTTGCCGGGGGGCGGCTGGACGAGGCTATGACATGGGGCGACCTCGGTATTGCTCTGCGGAAGACGGGCCGGGCGAGGGAGGCAATCGACGCCCATACCCGGGCCCGCGACCTGTACCAGGCTGCCGGAGACCGCCACAGCGAGGCCAGTGCGTGGAACAACCTCGGCAGCGCCCTGCGGGAAGTGGGCCGGGCGAGGGAGGCAATCGACGCCCATACCCGGGCCCGCGACCTGCTCCAGGCAGCCGGAGACCGCCACCGCGAGGCCATGGCGTGGAACAACCTCGGCATCGCCCTTGAGGAGGCAGGCCGGACGGAGGAGGCGATCGACGCCCACATCCGAGCCCGCGACCTGTACCAGGCTGCCGGAGACCGCCACCGCGAGGGTACGGCGTGGAACAACCTTGGCAGCGCCCTTGAGGAGGCAGGCCGGACAGAGGAGGCGATCGAGGCGTACGGCAAGGATCTGGAGATCTGCCGGGAGTTCGAGGACTGGTACGGCGAAGGGCAGACACTCAACAACTTGGCCCTCGCCTATGAGGCCGCCGATCGCCCCGCCGAGGCCCGCACCGCCTACCACCAGGCCGCCGACGCCTACACCCGGGCCAACGCTCCTACTGAGGCCGCGCAATCCCGTACCTGGGCCGCCGAACTACCGGAATGACTTCCCCCTCACCCCCGCATACCCCCGAGCCCCCCGCCAAGGCACCACCGCCCACATCCGCGTCCCACCCCCGGGCTCCCGCGCCTCCCCGAACCCCCACTCACCGTCGCACTCCCGCACCACGCACCCCAGCACCCGCAACGCCGCCCGCCGCCGCGCATCGCAGGCCGCGGCCAGCCGGGGGTGCTCGTGCCGCCGGTGCCCGTCGTAGAGCACCACCCGCAGCGCTCCCTCCCGGTACCGCAGCGACACGTACACCTCGCTCCCGGGTGTGAACCGGCAGGCGCAAGCGATGAGTTCCCCCACCACCTGTACCGCCGCGTCCGCCATGTCCTCCAGCCCGTGCCCTTGCAGCGCGGCCCGTGTCGCG
Source organism: Streptomyces sp. NPDC126497 (assembly GCF_040302425.1). Lineage (NCBI taxonomy): Bacteria > Bacillati > Actinomycetota > Actinomycetes > Kitasatosporales > Streptomycetaceae > Streptomyces > Streptomyces sp. NPDC126497. The sequence continues at coordinate 208,924 of NZ_JBEORT010000003.1, read as the reverse complement.
ACCCGCGCGATCCGCGAGCCGGCCGGCTCGGCGGGCAGCGTGAGGCTGTACGAGAGCGTGTCGGGTGAGGGCGGCGCGAAGTCCGCCCTTTCGGCGAACACAGGGCAGGCGAGGACGGCCCCAGTTGCGGACGCGGGCATGAGCAACTCCCTTGTTGACTGCGAATATGTGAAGACCGCCGAGACCCCGGCCAGTGGGGGCCTGTCTCCCTGACGCGGGCCCGTCCCTCCCAGGGAAGGAGGACGCGGGCAGGCTCGCGCGATGCACTTCCAACGGCGTCGGACCGTAAGCGGCTCATCACTGAATGTACGCCCCAATGTGACACACGTGCCACCAACTCATCCACATTGCCCACTTTGTATTGGACTCGTGCGACGCGCGCGGTGCAGACTGGCCCCACCAGTCATGGAGAAAGGGCACTGATGCCGACACGGCCCGCGCCGACGGAACGTCAGAGGCGGCTGGGCGCCGAGCTGCGCAGGATGCGCCTCGCTGCCGGGCGAACCACGGAGTACGCCGCCGGACTGCTGGGGTTGGACCGTACGAAGGTGTCCAACATGGAGTCGGGCGTCCGGGCCGTCTCACCGGAGCGGATCCGCCTGCTCGCCAGCAACTACGAGTGCGCGGACGAGCAATACGTCGAAGCTCTGGTCGCCATGGCCGACATGGGCAAGCGGGGCTGGTGGCAGCAGTACCGGGGAAGCCTCCCCCAAGGGCTACTGGACGTCGCCGAATTGGAGTGGTTCGCCACCCGGCTGCGGAGCTACCAGACCGTACATGTGCCGGGACTGCTGCAACTCGGCGAATACGCCCGTGCCGTCTTCGCCGCGGCGCTTCCGCCCCTGCCCGACTCCGAAGTCGAGCTCCGCGTCGTACAACGCCTGCGGCGTCAGCAGGTTCTGGATCGTGAGGGCCCGGTCGAGTACGTGGCGTACGTGCACGAGTGGGCCTTGCGGATGCAGTTCGGCGGGCGTCGCATCATGCGCGAGCAGCTGCACCACCTCTGTCAGGTCTCCGAGCGCGACAACGTCGAACTGCGCGTGCTCCCCGTCGAAGCCGGCGCCTTCCCCGGCGCCGGGCACGCCGTGCTCTACGCCTACGGCCCGGTTCCCCGGCTCGACACCGTCCAGCTGGATTCCGCCCACGGCGGCGAGTTCACTCACTCCGAGGCCCAACTCGCCAAATACCAGGCCCACATGGATTGGTGGCAGGGTCACACACTCACCCCCGAGGACTCGCGCGACCTCATCCACTCCATCGCCCGACAGCTCTGACCTCCGAGAGGACCCCATGCCCGACATCACCTGGGAAGACCCCTTCTGCGCCGAGGGCAACAACTGCTTCCGCATAGGCACCGACTTCCAGGGCAACGCCTACATCGCCGTCGCCGGCCAGGAGGACCACTACCTCACCGACACCCGCGAAGCCCTCCGCACCCTCATTCGCGACATCAAGTCCGGCAAGGCCGACCACCTCCTCTAGATGATCAGTTCCAAGGGTGTGACTGAGCGCTGCATCCGGCTGGCCGGGGGCTTGAATCGGCGGCTCGTCGTGCCCCAGCGGTTTTGTGTGCCCCCGTCGGCTGATTCTCACTCCTCCTGAGTGATGACATGGATGCGCCCGGTGGTTGACGCCCGTGGGGGCAGTGGTGAATAAGACTTGAACTCCGTCGCTTGAATGGGGAGTTCAAGTGGATCGATGGGATCGGGCTGGGCGGGTCGCGGCGTACGGGGCAGCACTGGCGCTGACGCCCTACCTGCTGATCAAGGTGTCGTGGGTGGTCGGTTCGCTCTTGGGGCTGCTGCCGGTCGGGACCGGATTCGGCAAGGCGGAGTGGGTGGTGCTCAACAGCGCCACGATCGGTATGGCAGGGATCGGGATCGCGGTGGCGCTCGCGCTGGTGCGGCCGTGGGGGATGCGCATACCGGCGGCGCCCCTGGCCTTCTGCGCTTGGGTGGGGACGGGGTTCCTCGTCCCGGTGCTGCCGTACGTCGTTCTCAGTTCGCTGCTGGGCTCGGAGGACGGCAATCCGAAGAGCGGGGGCGACGCCGGCCCGTCGATGCCGGTCTGGGAGGCCGCGCTGGTTCAGATCGGGTTCGTAGGTATGGGGCTGGGTCTGGCCATCGCGCTGCCCACGTACTTGCGGCGGCGCCGGCCGGACGCGTTCGCGGGTCGGCTCGGCGACCGTGGGGAAGGCTCGCCCAGGGCGCTGCCGTGGATGACGGTGGTCGGCGCCGCAGTCGGCCTCATCTGGCTGTACTGGGCGGTGGGCGGCACCGCAGGGGTCGCCCACCGCGGCGAGCGGGACCTCGCTTGGCATGTTTTGTCCGGCGTCTTCGGGCTCTGGGCGTTCGTGGCGTCCGCCGCCACCTGGGCTGCCGTCCGAGGCCGGCCCGCACGAGTCCCCCGATGGGGCCCGATGGTGTTCGGCTGGCTCGGCTCGGGCTCATTGTTCGCCTGGAGCGGCTGGAAGCTTCCGTTCACCCTGTACCTGGCAGTCGCGCAACCGGCCGATGCGGCCCTGCCGGAAAACCTCGCGCTCGCGGCGGTCCTGCACCTTGCAGCGGTGGGGGCGGGCGCCGCGATGCTGCGAGCGCTTCTTCATACGCGGCTGGTGCCAGCGAACTCGTAGCCGACCCGCCCAAGGCCTTTATGGGACGAACAACCTGGACACCCTCGCGACGGCACTGTATGCCCACCAGGACCTGGAACACGACGGGCACGTCGTGGCGAACCGTGACCGGACACCGCCGGCAGGCGGGGGTCAGTTGCCGAGCGGTACGACTTCGCCGTCGGTCACGAGGTGAGGTGTGATGCCCCGCTCATGGGCGGCACGGCCGAACCGTTCGGCTATGTCGGGCTGTTCGACGTACGCGGGAGGGTTGTCGAACAGTTCGTAGTGGATCGCGCAGGCCGCTGTGGCGCCGAGAGCCGCCGCGGCCTCCACCGCCTGTTCGGGCGTCAGGGTGACGGGTACGTTGGCCTCGTAGCCCTCGAACCTGGCGATCACGCCGTTGACGGGCAGGAACGCCACGTCGAACGGGCCGTGGTCACGGGCGATCTGCCACCAGTTGCCGTGCCACATGGTGTCCCCGCAGTGGATGATCCGGACCCCGGCCCCCTCCACGATCCACGCGACCTGATCGCAGTCGCTGCCGCGCCAGTCCAGCGACGCGACGGGGGTGACGGTCAGCCCGCCGATACGACGCGGTTCCCCCAGTTCCTGCGCCACGGCCGTGATGCCGTCCTCGGCCAGCGCCGCGGCGGTGGGAGAGTGGCAGCCGATGGTCCCCGAGACGGCCAGGCGCGCGATCAGCTCGCGGTCGTAGTGGTCGGGGTGCGCATGTGTGATGAGGGCGTGCGTTCCCGCCGGGACGTCGACGGGAGGCAGCGGGCGCCGGGGCTGACCCATGACGGGTGCGAGCGGAGCGGTGTTCTCGAGCGGGTCGATCAGCAGGACTGTGTCGCCCAGTCCGATCTCGACGCCCGCCCACCCGAGGCGGCGCAGGCGCAGGGTGTCAGTGACGGTGTCCGTGGTCATGGTGGACCTCCTCGTGCGGCCGGTCGCCGCTCGTGCGGATGGGGGATCCTGCCGTGCCGGCAGGAGTCACGGTGATGAGTACGGTCGAGGCCGCGAGCCCGAGGACGGCCATGACCGTGGCCATGGGTACGGCGCTGTGCGCGGTGGTGAGCCCTACGAGGGGCGCGGCGAGTCCGCCGAACAGGAACTGGCCGCAGCCGAGCAGTGCCGCCGCGGCGCCGGCGTTCGCTCCCCGGTGGCGCAGGGCCAGCGCGGGCGCGTTCGGCAGTACCAGTCCCACATGGGCGATCGCGACGAAGAGGGCCGCCAGGATCGGCCACAGTCCCAGGCCCGCGACCGCGAAGACCAGCAGGACGACACTCGCGACCGCCGTGCCGGTCACGCCGGCACGCAACAGCAGCCCCGCGCCGAGGCGCCCGACGAGCGATCCGCCGGCCGCCGCCGCGGCGACGAGCCCGAACGCGTTCACCGCGAACACCAGGCTGTACTGCTGGGGGCTGAGTCCGTACAGGTTCTGCAGGATGAACGGGGAGCCCGAGATGTAGGCGAACATCACGGCGAACGTCAGGGCGTTGGCGAGGACGGGGCCGGTCAGGGTACGGTCCCGCAACAGGCTGCCGTACACCGAGCCCGTCCCGCGCCACTCCCACCGCGGGCGCAGGCGCGGCGGACGGCTCTCCGGCAGCGCTCCCGCACAGGCGACGAGGACCAGGGCGCTGAACGCCGCGACGGTCACGAAGACCGCCCGCCAGCTCCACGCGTCGAGGATCCGCGCTCCCATCAGCGGAGCGAGCACCGGTGCCAGGCCGGTGACGAGGGTCAGCAGGGAGAAGTAGCGTGCCGCCGCCTTCCCCTCGTGCAGGTCGCTGACGTACGCGTAGGCGATCACCAGGGCGAAGGCGCCGCCGAGTCCCTGCACCCCGCGCAGCACGATGAGGAGCCAGACGTTCGGAGCGAGCGCGCACAGCCCTCCCGCCGCGGTGCAGAGGGTGAGCCCGAGCAGCAGCGGCCCACGCCGGCCCAGCGCGTCGCTGAGCGGACCGGCCAGGAGCTGCCCGGTCGCCAGACCCGCCAGACATGCCGTGACGGTGAGCTGGACCGCCCACGCCGGGCTGTGCAGGCTGTCGGCGAGCCGGGGCAGACCGGGTATGTAGGCGTCGACGGACAACGGCCCGAGAGCGGTGAGGGCCGCCAGGAGCACCAGCACGCAGATCCTGCGGACGGCCCTTCCTGCGCTGCCGGCCCGGGTGGCCACCGCGTTCTCCACGGTCATCGGGTCAGGGCTTCCGGGCCGCGCGCACCACGTCGGCGAAGGACCTCGGCTCGCGACCGGTCAGGTCGGCCACCGCGCTGCTGACGTGGGCGAGGAACCCGCCGCGCGTCGACGCGCCGAACGAGGTGAACAGTTCCGACACCGGGCCCGGCAGGCCGGCTTCCTCGAGTCCGATGGCGAACGCGTGGTCGTCGACGCCGACGAGTTCGACCTCGCGTCCGCCGAGCTCGCGCGCGAGGTCCGCCAGATCGCGGGCGGTGACCGCCGCCGGACCGGTGATGTCCAGGGCCCGGTTCTCGTACCCGCCCTGGGTGAGGACCGCCGCGGCCGCCGCCGCGCAGTCCTCCCGCGCGACGTACGCCGCCGCGCCGTCACCGCTGTTGGTCACCAGCCGGCCCGTGGCGATGGCCTGTTCGATGACGGGGATCTGCAGGTGCGCGTACAGGTTGTTGCGCAGCGCGGTCCATCGCAGCCCGCTCTCCCGCAGCGCCCGTTCCGTGCCGGCGTGGTCGGCGACCACCACGGCGGGATTGGCGGGCACCGGCTCGGGAACGGAGGTGTACACGATGTGCGCGACCCCCGCTTCGGCCGCCGCCGCGACGGCCGCCCGCTGCTGGTCGAGCCGGGAACCCACCGCGTCCGTGGAGATGATCAGGAGCCGTTCGACACCGGCGAACGCGGCCGCCGCGGTGCGCGGGTCGTCGAAATCGGCCTGCCGCACCCGCGCACCGCGGGTGGCGAGGTCGGCGAGGGCCTCCGGCGTACGCGTGGTCAGGACGACCTCACGCGGATCGACGGCCCGCAGCACCAGTTCGGCGGTGGCACGTCCGAGAGGGCCGGAAGCACCGGTGATGCCGATCATTGTTCCGCACCAATCTGTAGTCATCACAGTTACGATTAGAACTGTAGTCATGACGACTACGGAATGGCAAGATGGCCGTATGGCCCGCTCCACCAACACCCAGTTCGCCGTCGCCGTCCATGTGCTGACCTATCTGGCCGGCGTCACAGAGGGCCGCACCGTGAGCTCGGAGGAGCTCTCCGAGAGCACCAACGTCAACGCCGTCTACGTGCGCCGCGTGCTCGGCCCGCTGCGGGACGCGGGGCTGGTACGGTCACGGCCCGGCGTCCACGGGGGCTGGCAGCTCGCCGCGGACGCCGCGGAGATCCGGCTCGACCGCGTCTGGTCGTTGCTCCAGGGAACCGACCAGGTACTCGGCCGGCACGAGCCCGCCCCGACCTGTGCGGTGGGCCGCACCGTGCAGAAGAGTCTGGACACGCTCGACCGCACGGTCGCCGACGCGATGGCGGCCGAACTCGGGCACTTCACCGTCCGCGACATACTGAGAGGGCTGCCCGCTCCGACGCCTTCGCCGCAGGGCGAGTAGCCGCCTCCGCTCCGGGCGTCGGACGGCAGGACCCCTCGCCCCGCACGGCCGGGATCCTCCCGATCCCGTGCAGGACCGGGGCCGGCCGTTGACCGGTGTGCCGGACGAGCCGCCTTCGGCGCCGATGAGCGTCAGGTCCGACCGGCACCGCGCCGGGAGCCGTCCGGGGGTTCGCGCGGACGCGGCGGGCGGCTACCGCACTCGTATGTCGGTGCGCCACCGTCCCACTCGATCCGGTGTCGGATGCCCCTGCGCCTGATGACCTGTGAGAGCGTCTCGCCCCGCCGCCCCAGCTCACCCGGAGGCCCCGGGGCCCCTCGCGCACGGATCAGCCGACTCCGCTCACAGACGGCTGGAGGGCGGCGGGGACGAAGCACCCGCCGCCCTCCAGCACCCTTCCTAGAAGACCGACTCCGCCTCGTCCATCCGGCTCGTCGGGACCGTCTTCAGCTCGGTCACCGCCTCCGCCAGCGGCACCATCACGATGTCGGTGCCGCGCAGCGAGGTCATCTTGCCGAACTCGCCCCGGTGCGCCGCCTCCACCGCGTGCCAGCCGAAGCGGGTGGCGAGGACGCGGTCGTACGCCGTGGGCACACCGCCGCGCTGGACGTGGCCGAGGATGACCGGCTTGGACTCCTTGCCGAGCCGCCGCTCCAGCTCGTACGCCAGGGCCGTGCCGATGCCCTGGAAGCGCTCGTGGCCGAACTTGTCGATCTCGCCCTTGCCGTAGTCCATGGTGCCGTCGACCGGGTGCGCGCCCTCGGCGACGCAGATCACCGCGAACTTCTTGCCGCGGGAGAAGCGCTCCTCGACCATCTTGACCAGCTGGGCCGGGTCGAAGGGGCGCTCGGGCAGGCAGATGCCGTGGGCGCCGGCGGCCATGCCGGACTCCAGGGCGATCCAGCCCGCGTGCCGGCCCATGACCTCGACGACCATCACGCGCTGGTGGGACTCGGCGGTGGTCTTGAGGCGGTCCATCGCCTCCGTGGCGACGCCGACCGCCGTGTCGAAGCCGAAGGTGCGGTCGGTGGAGGAGATGTCGTTGTCGATGGTCTTCGGGACACCGACCACCGGCAGGCCCGCGTCGGAGAGCATGCGGGCCGCCGTGAGCGTGCCCTCGCCGCCGATCGGGATCAGCGCGTCGATGCCGAAGTCGCGGATCATGTCGGAGGCGTTCTCACAGGCCTCGCGGAGCCGGTCGCGCTCCAGCCGGGAGGAGCCCAGTATGGTGCCGCCGCGGGCCAGGATGCCGCTGACCGCGTTGAGGTCGAGCGGGCGGTAGCGGCCGTCCAGCAGACCCGAGTAGCCGTCCTCGAAGCCGATGACCTCGTCGCCGTAGTTGTCGACCGCCCGGTGCACGACCGACCGGATCACGGCGTTCAATCCAGGGCAGTCGCCGCCTGCGGTGAGCACTCCTATGCGCATCGTGCTGTGTCTCCTGGTCGCTGTCGATACCGGTGAGCCAGTCCCGATTGTTTCACGTCCCCCCGGGCTCCGCCGACGCGCTGCGGGCGGGCGTCCCAGTCGGCACCGGAGGTAGTGTCAAGAGTGATCCGTTCACCCCGGTGGACGGTTTCGTGGCCCGCCGATGCCTCTTGCGGCCCCGACGAAACGGAGAGCGCGCGTGACCCGCAGCGTGTACGTGACCGGTATCGACCGCGGCGACGGCCGTCAGGTCGTCGAGCTCGGGGTCATGGAGCTCCTGACCCGGCAGGTCGACCGGGTGGGCGTCTTCCGTCCCCTGGTGCACGACGGGCCCGACCGGCTCTTCGAACTGCTGCGGGCCCGCTACCGGCTCACCCAGGACCCGTCGACCGTCTACGGCCTGGACTACCACGAGGCGTCCGCCCTCCAGGCCGAGCAGGGCACCGACGAGCTGGTGTCCACCCTCGTCGACCGGTTCCACCGGGTCACCCGCGACTACGACGTGGTCCTGGTCCTGGGCACCGACTACGCCGACACCCAGTTCCCGGACGAACTGTCGCTGAACGCCCGCCTCGCCAACGAGTTCGGCGCCTCGGTGATCCCGGTGGTCGGCGGCCGCAGGCAGACCGCCGAGTCGGTGCGCGCCGAGACCCGCAACGCCTACCGCGCCTACGACACCCTGGGCTGCGACGTGCTCGCCGTGGTGGTCAACCGGGTCGCGGGCGAGGAGCGGGACGAGATCGCCGAGCGGCTCGCCACCCGGCTCCCGGTGCCCTGCTACGTGCTGCCGGACGAGCCGGCGCTGTCCGCCCCGACCGTCTCCCAGATCGTCCACGCCCTCGGCGCGAAGGTGGTGCTCGGCGACGACTCGGGGCTCGCCCGTGACGCCCTGGACTTCGTCTTCGGCGGCGCCATGCTGCCGAACCTCCTCGCCGCCCTGACCCCGGGCTGTCTGGTGGTCACCCCGGGCGACCGGGCCGACCTGGTGGTGGGCTCGCTGGCCGCGCACAGCGCCGGCACCCCGCCGATAGCCGGCGTGCTGCTGACCCTGGACGAGGTGCCCGGCGAGCGCATCCTCACCCTCGCCGACCGTCTCGCGCCCGGCACGCCGGTGCTCTCGGTGCCGAGCAACAGCTTCCCCACCGCCGAGCAGCTGTTCTCCCTGGAGGGGAAGCTGAACGCGGCCACCCCGCGCAAGGCGGAGCGGGCGCTCGGCCTGTTCGAGCGGTACACCGACACGGCCGAGCTCACCCGGCGGGTCTCCGCGCCCCGCAGCGACCGCGTCACCCCGATGATGTTCGAGCACAAGCTGCTGGAGCAGGCCCGCTCGGACCTGCGCCGGGTCGTCCTCCCCGAGGGCACCGAGGAGCGGGTGCTGCACGCGGCCGAGGTGCTGCTGCGCCGGGGCGTGTGCGAGCTGACCCTGCTCGGTGACGTCGAGCAGATCCGCAAGAAGGCCGCCGACCTGGGCATCGACCTCGGCGACACCCGGTTGATCGACCCGGCCACCTCCGAGCTGCGGGACTCCTTCGCCGAGAAGTACGCGGCCCTGCGCGCCCACCGGGGCGTCACCGTGGAGCTGGCCTACGACGTCGTCTCGGACGTCAACTACTTCGGCACGCTGATGGTGGAGGAGGGGCTCGCCGACGGCATGGTGTCCGGCTCGGTGCACTCCACGGCCGCGACCATCCGGCCGGCCTTCGAGATCATCAAGACCAAGCCGGACGCGGACATCGTCTCCTCGGTCTTCTTCATGTGCCTGGCCGACCGGGTGCTGGTCTACGGCGACTGCGCGGTCAACCCCGACCCGGACGCCGAGCAGCTCGCCGACATCGCCGTGCAGTCGGCGGTCACGGCCGCCCGGTTCGGGGTGGAGCCGCGGATCGCGATGCTGTCGTACTCGACCGGCACGTCCGGCTCCGGCGCCGACGTCGACAAGGTGCGCACCGCCACCGAGCTGGTGCGCTCGCGCCGGCCCGAGCTGCGGGTCGAGGGGCCGATCCAGTACGACGCGGCCGTGGAACCGTCGGTCGCGGCGACCAAGCTGCCGGGCTCGGAGGTGGCCGGTCAGGCGACCGTGCTGATCTTCCCCGACCTGAACACGGGCAACAACACCTACAAGGCCGTGCAGCGCTCGGCCGGCGCCATCGCCGTCGGGCCGGTGCTCCAGGGTCTGCGCAAGCCGGTCAACGACCTCTCCCGGGGCGCCCTGGTCCAGGACATCGTCAACACCGTCGCCATCACGGCGATCCAGGCCCAGTCCCCGGCCCCGAGCGAGAAGGCAGCCGCCCAGTGAGTCCGTCCCGTGTCCTCGTCCTCAACTCCGGCTCCTCGTCGGTGAAGTACCAGCTGCTGGACATGCGCGACGGCAGTCGGCTGGCCTCCGGTCTGGTCGAGCGGATCGGCGAGCGGACCTCCCTGGTGCGGCACGTCCCGCTCGCGGCGGGCGGGGAGGCCCGGGAGCGCACCGGGCAGGTCGCCGACCACGCCGCCGCACTGAAGGCGATGGCCGAGGAGCTGACGGCCGACGGTCTCGGCCTGGACTCCCCCGAGCTGGCCGCGATCGGCCACCGGGTGGTGCACGGCGGCAAGCACTTCACCGAGCCGACGGTGATCGACGAGCGGGTGCTGGCCGAGATCGAGCGGCTGATCCCGGTGGCGCCGCTGCACAACCCGGCCAACCTCACCGGCATCCGCACCGCCATGGCGCTGCGCCCCGACCTGCCGCAGGTCGCCGTCTTCGACACCGCCTTCCACACCACGATGCCGGAGTCCGCGGCCCGCTACGCGATCGACGTCGAGACCGCCGACGCGCACCGCATCCGCCGCTACGGCTTCCACGGCACCTCGCACGCGTACGTGTCGCGGGAGACCGCGAGGCTGCTGGGGAAGGCGCCCGAGGAGGTGAACGTCATCGTGCTGCACCTGGGCAACGGGGCGTCCGCCTCGGCCGTGCGGGGCGGACGCTGCGTGGACACCTCGATGGGGCTGACGCCCTTGGAGGGGCTGGTGATGGGTACGCGGTCGGGAGACATGGACCCGGCCGTCATCTTCCATTTGATGCGCGTCGGCGGAATGTCCGCCGACGAGATCGACGCTCTGCTGAACAAGAGGAGCGGTCTGGTCGGGCTGTGCGGTGACAACGACATGAGGGAGATCCGGCGCCGGATCGACGCGGGCGACGAACGGGCGAAGCTCGCGTTCGACCTCTACATTCACCGTCTGAAGAAGTACATCGGCGCCTATTACGCCGTTCTCGGACGGGTGGACGCGGTGGTCTTCACCGCCGGGGTCGGGGAGAACGCCGCTCCGGTGCGGGAGGCGGCCGTGGCGGGCCTGGAGGGGATGGGCCTGGCGGTCGACGCCGGGCGCAACGCCGGGCGCGGCGGCGGACCGCGGCTGATCTCGCCCGAGGGCGCGCGGGTCGCGGTCGCGGTGGTGCCGACGGACGAGGAAAGGGAGATCGCCCAGCAGACATACGCACTGGTCGGAAAGCACAACTGAGCAGGTACTTCCTCATGTGTATTTCCCGCCGGACGGAATATTCCGCTGCGAAACAAACCGATAGGATCGCCCCATGCGCCGTTCGAAAATCGTCTGTACTCTCGGCCCCGCGGTCGACTCCCACGAGCAGCTTGTCGCCCTGATCGAAGCCGGCATGAACGTGGCCCGCTTCAACTTCAGCCACGGCTCGCACGCCGAGCACCAGGGCCGGTACGACCGGGTCCGTGCCGCCGCCAAGGAGACGGGCAGGGCCATCGGCGTCCTCGCCGACCTCCAGGGCCCGAAGATCCGCCTGGAGACCTTCGCCGAGGGTCCCGTCGAGCTGGTGCGCGGTGACGAGTTCACCATCACCACCGAGGACGTCCCGGGCGACAAGACGATCTGCGGAACGACCTACAAGGGCCTGCCGGGCGACGTCTCCCGCGGCGACCAGATCCTGATCAACGACGGCAACGTCGAGCTGAAGGTGCTGGACGTCGAGGGCCCCCGGGTGAAGTCGATCGTCATCGAGGGCGGCGTCATCTCCGACCACAAGGGCATCAACCTGCCCGGCGCGGCGGTGAACGTGCCCGCGCTGTCCGAGAAGGACATCGAGGACCTGCGCTTCGCCCTGCGGATGGGCTGCGACCTGGTCGCGCTCTCCTTCGTCCGGGACGCCAAGGACGTCGCCGACGTCCACCGCGTGATGGACGAGGAGGGGCGCCGCGTCCCGGTCATCGCCAAGGTGGAGAAGCCGCAGGCGGTGGAGAACATGGAGGGCGTCGTGGCGGCCTTCGACGCCGTCATGGTCGCCCGCGGCGACCTGGCCGTCGAGTACCCGCTCGAGAAGGTCCCCATGGTGCAGAAGCGCCTGATCGAGCTGTGCCGGCGCAACGCCAAGCCGGTGATCGTGGCGACCCAGATGATGGAGTCGATGATCACCAACTCGCGTCCGACCCGCGCCGAGGCCTCCGACGTGGCCAACGCGATCCTGGACGGCGCCGACGCGGTCATGCTGTCGGCCGAGTCGAGCGTGGGCGCGTACCCGATCGAGACCGTGCGGACGATGTCGAAGATCGTCCAGGCGGCCGAGCAGGAGCTGCTCTCCAAGGGCCTGCAGCCGCTGGTGCCCGGCAAGAAGCCGCGCACCCAGGGCGGTTCGGTGGCCCGTGCCGCCTGCGAGATCGCCGACTTCCTCGGCGGCAAGGGCCTGGTGGCCTTCACCCAGTCCGGCGACACCGCCCGGCGGCTGAGCCGCTACCGCGCCGTGCAGCCGATCCTGGCGTTCACCACCGACGAGTCGACCCGCAACCAGCTGGCGCTCAGCTGGGGCGTGGAGCCGTACGTCGCGCCGTTCGTGAACAGCACCGACGAGATGGTCGAGCTGGTGGAGCAGGAGCTGCTCAAGCTGCACCGCTTCAGCGAGGGCGACACCGTGATCATCACGGCCGGCTCGCCCCCCGGGGTCCCCGGCACCACCAACATGGTCCGCGTCCACCACCTGGGCGGCGCGGCCGGCTGACCCGCACGGGACCGTACGGCGCCGGGGGCGCCCCCTGTGACGAAGGGGGGCGCCCCCGGCGCGTCGTGCGGCTCCCGGAAGGGTCCTGACGGGTGTTCAGTCCGTGATGTACTGCTTCAGTCCCGGCACGTGCAGGGTGCCGCCGAACTGGCCGGCCTGCTTCACCGTCACCTTGGTGAAGTAGATCAGCGGGATGTCCAGCGGGGGCGGGTTCTCCGGGTCGAACGTGATGGGTATCAGTCCGAGCAGGTTGCCGGAGATGCTCTCGGTGTACATCACGGTGTCGCCGTCGCGGATGGTCGACATCGACCCCTTGGCCGCCTGCACGTGGTGGGTCGCGCCGGTCCGCTTGTCCGTGACCGTCTGGTGCAGGTCGCCGATGTCGGTGCCGTGGGAGATGACGTACTTCAGCACCCTCTTGGTGGTGCCGCCGGCGGTCCGCACCTCGACGATGCCCTTGTACGAGGCGCCCTTCAGCGTCAGCGAGCTGGCGTTGAGGGTCCAGGGGTCGTCGGGGAGCAGGATCTCGTTGTCGACGCCGCCCTCGGCGTCGGTGGCGACCGGGCAGTCCTCGGGGTCGACCGTGGCCGACGCGGAGGGGCTGGGAGAGGCGGTGGCCTCGGGGGGCGCCGCTTCCTCGGTGGCCTCCCCGGCGGTTTCCCCGACCGTCCCCTTGGCGTCCTCGGTGGTCTCCGAGGCCTTGTCGCCGACGTCCTCGGCGGTGTCCTCGGCCGCTTCGGTGACCTTCTCGGTGGTCTCCCCGGCGGTGCCGGCCGTCTCCTCGGCCTTCTCCTGCGTCTCCTCCTCGGTGGCGGAGGCGGACGGGGCGGGGCTCGCCCCGGCCTCCTTCTCCTTCGGGGCGAAGACGTCCTTGAGGGCGTCCCCGAGGCCCTCAAGGAGGTTGCGGTCGGTCTTCGAGGGGGTGGGCTCGGGCTCGGCCGTGTCCTCGGCGGCGGAGGGGGCGGATGCCGGCTCGTCCTTGTCGTCGGAACCTGAATCCGGCGAAGAGGAGGTGCCCTTGCCCGCGTCCGTGGCCTTGCCCGCGTCCGTGTCCTGGTCCGTCTCCGGGACCTGCTGCCCGGGGGTCTCCGCCGAGGGCTCCGCCTCCGGGGAGGCGCTCGCGCTCGCCGACGCGGACGGCGTGGGCGACGCGGAGGCGTCGTCCTTCTCCGCGCCCTCGATGACCTCCAGGCAGGCCTGGTACTCCTCGAGGGTCAGGCTGTTCGCCGGCAGCTTCCCGTCGTTGCCGTCGGCGAGGGCCAGCGTCGGCGTGAACCCCATCCCCATGAGGACCGCCGTGGGCATCGCCGCCAGGGCGATCGCTTTGCCGCCCGGCACGTGGAATCTGGTCAACAGCGGCTTCCTCGGGGCCGCGTGACGCGGCCCGCGCACCTCGTCAGCCGACACGGTGCCCCCCTGCGGCCCGGACGCCGTCCGCCTCTCCGTCCTCCCCCTTCTCCAGGGGAACGGCCGGGAACCGCGGCGCCACGGCGGGGTCGTGGAGCGTGTCGTCCGGCGCCGCCTCCCCCGTGGGCGCGTCGGCGCCGTCGTGCTCGCCCGCCGCCTCGACCGGCGGCTCACCCGGCGCCCAGGAGAGGGCGAGGGCGCCGCCGACCAACGCGAGCAGGAAGCCGATCAGGAAGCCGCCTATGTTGGAGATCACCAGCGACACCAGGGCCAGCAGGATCGTCGCGACACCGGCGAAGACCCGGGTGGCGGACTGGAACCACATGGTCAGGCCCAGCGTGACCAGCAGCACGCCGATGATCAGCGATCCCGCGCCGGCCGTCGTCGCCATGGCGAGCGACATGTGGCCCAGCTTGAGCGTGGCGTAGGGGAAGTAGGCGATGGGGATTCCACCCAGCAGCGTGAACAGACCGGCCCAGAACGGCCGGGTGCCCCGCCAGTCGCGGAATCGCAGACGCAGCCGGGTGAAGGTACCGGCGCTCTGGACCGGAGTCTCGGCACTCATGGAAAAAGCTCCCTGGGTCCGGTGGAAGTACGTACCGGCTCGGCCGTAGGCGTGGAGAAGCCGGAAGTATGGATCTGTGAGGGTGGCCCGGTACGCGGACCGGCGCCGGGCGGCGGGGCGGAGAAGCGATCGCTTCTCCGCCCCCGGGGACAGCTCAGCTACCCCGGAACACCCCGGTGACGGAAGCCGTTTAGTAGCACTCCATCTTGGCGTCCGTGCCGAGACGCATCGACAGGCCGTTCAGCGTGAACGTGCCGGCCGTGGTCGCCCACGCCGTCTGCTCGACGTTGTAGAGGTCGGCCTTCCTCGCCTGCTGGGCGAAGCCGCCCGGCAGCACGCTCTCGCCCTCCTTGACGTCGGGACCGCGGCTCTTGTTCCGGACCGCAACACCGATGTCGATGTCCTCGAACCTCGCGTCGGCGTCGAGCTGGGCGACGTCGATGTAGAGGTTCTCGGCCTTGACCGGCTTCTTCGGGTTGGTGCCCGCGTCGAGACGGAGGTAGAACGTCCCCACGAGAGGGATCTCCGTCTTGACCGACTGACACATCTTGGTGATCGTCGCGGTGTCGAAAGACGAGATCGCGACCGGGACCTTCGTCTTCTTGTCACCCTTGACCGAGGTGTAGACCTCGTCGATACCGCCGTACTGGGCGAACCCCTCACCTTCCAGGTGAGCGGCCTTCACCTTGAACTGCTGGCCGGAGACGCTGAACGAGGCCGCGAGCGCGCCCTGCGCCAGACCGACACCCACCGCCGCCGTCGCGATCACGCTGGGCACCATGACCACAGCGAACCGCTTCCATCTGGTCCCGCCACGCACTTGGGACTCCATGTTTCCTCCTTCTCGGACGTACATCTCCTGTCCTGACTCGCCGCCGTGAGCGGCGGCCCAGCCGGGCAGGGATGGGAGAAGTGCTACGTCCTCGGGAAGGAGAGCGCCCGAGCTCGACGGCGCGTACCACGCGCCCGATCACCGGCGATCACCCCCGAGCGACAACCACTGGTCGCGCCTGACACGCATCACGCACAACCCTGCTGGACAGGCTTCGCCGGGTGGGCGAAGACCCCCCTGTCCAAGACCCGGCGTCACTGCCGCCGGGCCTGCTCGGTGGGGACCCAGGAGTTCCCGCGGCCCGACCGGCTGTCGGGGTACGGGCAAGGGACCGAGCGTCGCCGATCGTGGTGCATTCTCGCCGTCGGCACAAGGGGGTTCGTTACTCGCTAGTAACGACCGGATAACCCTACGGCGACCCGCCGGTCCCGCCCGGCGACGCTGGGTGCACCGCGAGTGCCGTACAAAACCGTTGATCCCCGGGCAGAAGCCGACAGACCGCCGCCTGCGCCTTACTGGCAGTAACAGCGGCCGCGATGACCAAGATTTGGCAAAGCGCGGCCGCATCGGCACCGGTGAACCGAACGACAACTCGGGCCCCACACACCCGAAGCCCCGGCAAACCGACCGGAATCGGTCACCGGGGCCGGGGCTCAGAACAGGGCCCGCGCCAGCGCCCGGCGCGCGGCGACCACGCGCGGATCGTCGGCGCCGACCACCTCGAACAGCTCCAGCAGCCGCACCCGTACGGCGTCGCGGTCGTCGCCCGCGGTACGGCCCACCGTCTCGATGAGCCGGCCGAAGGCGTCCTCGACGTGACCGCCCACCAGGTCCAGGTCGGCGGCGGCGATCTGCGCGGCCGCGTCCCCCGGCTTCTCCGCGGCGTCCTTGCGCACCTGCTGCGGGTCCAGGCCCTGCACCCGCTGGAGCAGTTCGGCCTGGGCGAGGCCCAGCGTGGCCTCGGGGTTGGTCGGGTCGTCGGCGAGCACGTTCTTGTACGCCTGGACGGCGCCGGCGAGGTCACCGCCGTCCAGCGCCCGCACGGCGGCCTCCAGCAGGGCGTCGTACGGCCCGGCGGCCTCGGCCTGGGCGGCGGGGGCGCCCCCGCCCGGCTCGGCGTCGGGGTCGACGGCGAGGCCGGTCAGGCCGAAGCGCTGCTCGCCGACCTGCACCAGCTGGTCCAGGGTCTGGCGGATCTGCGCCTCGCCCGCGGCCCCCTGGAAGAGCGGCAGCGCCTGTCCGGCCACCACCGCGAAGACCGCCGGGATCCCCTGGATCCCGAACTGCTGCATGAGCATCTGGTTGGCGTCGACGTCGATCTTGGCGAGCAGGACGCGCCCGTTGTACTCGACGGTGAGCCGCTCCAGCAGGGGGCTCAACTGCTTGCAGGGCTCGCACCACTCGGCCCAGAAGTCGATGACGACCGGGACCTCGGTGGACCGCTGCAGGACGTCGCGCTCGAAGCCGGCCTCGTCGACGTCGATGACGAGATCGGCCGGGGAGATCGCGCCCCCGCCGCCCTGCCGGGCCGCTTCCGCGCGCGCCTGCTCCGCCTTCGCCTTGGCCTCCTGGGCCGCCTTCACCGCGGCGAGGTCGACGACTCCGCTCATGGACATGTTCCGTGGCTGCATGCGCCTATCCTCCCCCGTACTGCGCGCGTGTGTGAAAACGCCCGGGAAAGCCGGGCGTACGTGTGCTGTTGGCGCCGGGTCCCCACCCGGCGCCGGTGGTCGTCGCTCGGGCGCGCCGGTCGTGCGCGCTTTCGCTACGCCCCGTAGCGTAATGCCGGACGGGGCTCCCCGGACACCGTGTCCCGGTGATCTCCGCCACGACCGCGCGGAACCCGCCCGTTATGGTCGGACCATGCAGAGCCGCACCCCAGCCGGGCGCACCGGGCGCCCGCGCAGCGCCGCCGCGGACGCGGCGATCCTGGCCGCGACCCGTGCGGCCCTGGTCGAACTGGGGTGGTCCAAGCTCACGCTGGGGGACGTGGCGCTGCGCGCCGGGGTCGCGAAGACCACCCTCTACCGGCGCTGGGCGGGCAAGAACGAGCTGGTCGTGGACGCGGTCGCGGAACTCTTCGACGAGCTGAGCCTGCCCGACCGCGGCTCCCTGGCCGCCGACATCGAGGGCGTGGTGCTCCAGTTCGCCGCGATCCTGGCCCGCCCGGAGGCGCGCAGCGGGTTGATGGCGGTCGTCGCCGAGGCGACGAGGGACGACCTGCTCCGCGAACGCATCCGCACCTCCATCGTCGACCGGCAGAAACGTCTCGTTCTCGCCGGTCGGGCGCGGGCGCAGGCGCGGGGCGAGCTGCCGCCGGAGCCCGACGCCGGCGAGGCGGCCCGCACGGTCGACCTGATCTTCGACATGGTGGCCGGCGCGGTGGTGCACCGCACCCTGGTGAGCGCGCAGCCGGCCGACGAGAAGTGGGTGCACGGCTTCACCCGGGTCCTGCTGTCCGGCCTCGCCGCCGCCCCCGGCTGACCGGGAGGGGCCGCACCGAACCGGCCACGGTCGGCCGGTAGTCGTCTGTCACCGCCCCGGGCGCGCTGCGAGGATCGCGATCGTCCCGCACCGGTACGCACGGGACGTCGAGCAGCCGGGGAGGCACGCATGACCGGGACCGGACCGGCCACCGCACGGATCGACACCTCCAGGCCGCACCCGGCCCGGGTCTACGACTGGTTCCTCGGCGGCAAGGACAACTACCCGGTCGACGAGGAACTGGGCCGGCGGATCATGAGCCTCGACGGCACGGCCCGGCACGTCGCCCGCACCAACCGCTGGTTCATGCAGCGGGTCACCCGCTGGCTGGCCGGCCAGGCGGGGGTGCGCCAGTACCTGGACATCGGCACCGGCATCCCCACCGAGCCCAATCTGCACCAGGTGGCCCAGGGCATCGCGCCCGAGTGCCGCGTCGTCTACACCGACAACGACCCCATCGTGCTGAAGCACGCCGAGGCGCTGCTGCGCAGCACCCCCGAGGGCGTCACCGACTACGTGCAGGCCGATGTGCGCGAGCCCGGCCGCATCCTGGAACAGGCGCGCGAGAAGCTGGACTTCGACCGGCCGGTGGCGCTGTCCCTGGTGGCGCTGACGCACTTCCTCGGCGACGAGGACGACCCGTACGGGCTGGTGGCGCGGCTCGTGGAGGCGCTGCCCTCCGGCAGCCACCTGGTCCTGTCGCAGCTCACGGCGGACTTCGACCCCGAGGCGGTCGGCCGCGGCGTCGAGATGTACAAGGCGGGCGGCGTCACCCTCGCGCCGCGCAGCCGTGCGGAGATCGCCCGCTTCTTCGAGGGGCTGGAACCGGTGGAGCCGGGCCTGGTCCGGCTGACCGACTGGCATCCCGAACTCGCGGTCGGGGAGACGGTCGACGAGCACGCGGTGATCTCGCTGTACGGCGCGGTGGCCCGCAAGCCGTGACGTCGTCCGACCGGTGTGCCGCCGTGATTCAGGGGGCGCCGCGCCGCAGAATCCCGGCGGACGGCGCCGTGTGCCGTCCCCTCCGGTCGTCCGGCCGGTGTGCCGCCGTGATGCACGGGACACAGAAGGGCACTACCTTGCGCATACTCGGACGGGCGCTGGGCACCACGCTCACCGCCGCCCTCGGCTCGCTGCTGCTGACCGTTCCGGGAGCCGCCCCGGCGTTCGCGGCGGGCGGCGTGCCGCTGCCGTTGTACTCCCTCGCCGACATGGAGGTCGACGGGAGCAACCGGCAGGTCTTCCTCAGTTCGCCCGCGGGAGTGGACGGCCGGGTCGTGGTGACGGACTACGACGGCGGGAACAGCACCTGGCTGAGCGGCCTGCCGGGCGCCGGCGGGCTGGCCCTCTCGCCCGACTCCCGGACCCTCTACGTGGCGGCGCGGGACATCGACACCATCGTCGCGTACGACACCGCGACGCTGACGGAGACCGCACGGTACTTCGTGGGTGAGGACACCGCTCCGTGGAGCCTGGCTTTCGCGGGCGGGAAGCTGTGGTTCGGATACGGCATCACCGGGGACCTCGGGTCGGTCGACGTGTCCGGTGCCGAGCCGGTGATCGAGTTCGGTCTGGACGCTTCGCTGGACTGGGCGGCGGAACTCGTCGCCTCCCCCGCCGACCCCGATGTGCTGGTGGCCGGCACGGGCAACCCCAACGTCAACACCCTCACGGTGTACGACGTGGGCAGCGGATCACCCGAGGTGACCGCCCGACGGGTCTTCTCCGGGACCGAGATGAACGGTCTGCGCGACCTGGACGTGACACCCGACGGCCGGAGCGTCGTCGTGGCCGCCCTCATGGCGCCCGGCTACCGGGCCTTCCGTCTCGACGACCTCTCGGACCGGGGAACCCCCGCGGCCTCGCCCTCCCCCCTGGCCGTCGCCGTCGCACCCGACGGCACGGTGGCCGGAGGAACCTCCAACAGCAGCGTCGACGTGCCGGACCTGTCCTTCTACGCGCCGGGCGCTCCCGCTCCGCTGACCACGGTCGAGCTGGGCGGTGGCACCGAGAGGCTGGTGGACGACGGGCTGGCCTGGGCGCCGGACGGGAGCCGGGTCTTCGCCGTGACACAGCAGACCGGCGTCATGGGACTCCGGTTCCATGCGCGGCAGGTCGCCACCACCGTGCAGACCACCCTTGCCCTCGATGCGCCCCCGACCAGCAGGAGGTACCGGGAACTGACCGTCACCGGCACCCTGGCTCCGGCGGCCGGCTTCGCGCCCGGCACCACCCTCGCGGTGAAGCGCTACGACGCCGCCGCTCCGGAAGGCACCTCGCTGGGCACCGTCGCGGTCTCGGCCGACGGCACCTTCGCCGTGACCGACACGCCGAGGAGGACCGGTCAGGTGAGGTACGGCGTGACGTACGCCGGTGACCCCTGGCACACCGCGGCCTCCGCCGAGGTGACCGTGGAGATCACCCGCCGCTGACCCGGCCCCCGGCGCGGACGTCACCGTGGCCCGGATCAGGACCGCGGACCACGGCGATCCTCCTTCCGCGCGGTCTCGGGGCGGGCCACCGGTTCCACACCCGGAACACCTCCGGGCGGCGGCGCGACGGCGGGGGCGGACGCCCCCGCCGCCCCGGCCGAGCGGCGTCGGGTCTAGAACCCGGCGGGCTCGGTGTAGACGCCCCACTCGTCGCGCAGGACGCCGCAGATCTCGCCGAGGGTCGCCTCCGCGCGCACGGCGTCGAGCATCGGCCCGATCATGTTGGCGCCGGACCCGGCGGCCTCGACCATGGCGTCGAGCGCGCCGCGCACCTTCGCGTCGTCGCGGGCGGCCCTGCGCTCGCCGAGCAGCCGCACCTGCTCGCGCTCCACCTCGTGGCTGACCCGCAGGATCTCCAGGTCGCCGGTGACCGACCCGGTGTGGACGTTGACGCCGACGACCCGCTTGTCGCCCTTCTCCAGAGCCTGCTGGTAGCGGAACGCCGACTCGGCGATCTCGCCGGTGAACCAGCCGTCCTCGATGCCGCGCAGGATGCCGGAGGTGATCGGCCCGATCGGGTGCCGTCCGTCCGGGTGGGCGCGCAGGCCCCGCTCCTTGATCTGCTCGAAGATCTTCTCCGCGTCCGCCTCGATGCGGTCGGTGAGCTGCTCGACGTACCAGGAACCGCCCAGCGGGTCCGCGACGTTGCCGACGCCGGTCTCCTCCATCAGCACCTGCTGGGTGCGCAGGGCGATCTCGGCGGCCTGCTCGCTGGGCAGCGCGAGGGTCTCGTCGAGGGCGTTGGTGTGCAGCGAGTTGGTCCCGCCGAGCACGGCGGCCAGCGCCTCCACGGCGGTCCGTACGACGTTGTTGTACGGCTGCTGCGCGGTCAGCGAGACGCCTGCGGTCTGGGTGTGGAAGCGCAGCCACTGCGCCTTCTCGCTCCTCGCGCCGTAGACGTCCCGCATCCAGCGGGCCCAGATCCGGCGGGCCGCGCGGAACTTGGCGATCTCCTCGAAGAAGTCGACGTGCGCGTCGAAGAAGAAGGAGAGACCGGGGGCGAAGACGTCGACGTCCAGGCCGCGGCTGAGCCCCAGCTCCACGTACCCGAAGCCGTCCGCGAGCGTGTACGCCAGCTCCTGCGCGGCCGTCGCCCCGGCCTCGCGGATGTGGTAGCCGGAGACGGAGAGCGGCTTGTAGGCGGGGATGCCGGCCGCGCAGTGCTCCATCAGGTCGCCGATCAGGCGCAGATGGGGCTCGGGCTGGAAGAGCCACTCCTTCTGCGCGATGTACTCCTTGAAGATGTCCGTCTGCAGCGTGCCGTTGAGCACGGCGGGGTCGACGCCCTGGCGCTCGGCGGCGACCAGGTACATGCAGAAGACGGGCACGGCGGGCCCGCTGATCGTCATGGAGGTCGTCACCTCCCCGAGCGGGATGTCCCGGAACAGCACCTCCATGTCGGCGGCCGAGTCGATCGCCACCCCGCAGTGGCCGACCTCGCCCAGGGAGCGCGGGTCGTCGGAGTCGCGGCCCATGAGCGTCGGCATGTCGAAGGCGACGGAGAGGCCGCCCCCGCCGTTGCCGAGGATCATCTTGTAGCGCTCGTTGGTCTGCTCGGCGTTCCCGAACCCGGCGAACTGCCGGATGGTCCACGTCCGCCCCCGGTAGCCGGTCGGGTACAGCCCGCGGGTGAAGGGGTACTCCCCCGGCCAGCCGATCCGCTCGAACCCGTCGTAGGTGTCCCCGGGCCGGGGCCCGTACACCGGCTCCACGGGATCGCCGGAGAGCGTGGTGAAATCCGCGTCGCGCTTGCGCGCGGCGTCGTACCGGGCCTGCCAGCGACGGCGGCCCTCCTCGATGGCGTCAGCGTCCATACCCTCGAATTTACTAGGACGTCCTAGTACATGTCGATGGGAGGCCGCCGCACGCTGCTCCGTACGGCGGCGGGACGCGGAACGCTACGCCTTGACGGCCTCGGGGGCTCCCCCGGCGACTCCGGCCTCCAGCTCACGGCTGATCCTGCGCTCCACGAAGAACGCGGCGGTGGGGACGGTCCCGGCGAGCAGCACCCACAGCTGCTTCTTGACCGGCCACTTCGCCTTGGAACCGAGGTCGAAGGCGAAGATCAGGTAGACGACGTACAGCCAGCCGTGGGCGATGCTGACCACCTGGGTGAAGTCGGTCGCGCCGTCCATCTTGAGCGCGTACTTGCCGATCATGCCGATGGTCAGCGCGACGAGGAGGACACCGGTGACGTAGGCCATGATCCGGTAGCGGGTCAGCACGCTCTTCTTCATGGAGTCGAGCGTAACGGGCCGTTCCGGGAGATCTTGCCCGGGGTCACTCGCCCTCGAAGTCCCCCGCCGCCAGGCGCAGGGGGCGGAGCATCGCGAAGAGTTCGCCGCACTCCTCGGCGTCGTAGGCGCCCAGGCCGAAGTCCATGGCCATCAGGTCGCGGGTGGCGGACTCGACCACCTCGCGGCCCCTGTCGGTGATGGTCGCGAGGGTGCCGCGGCCGTCGTTGGGGTTGGGACGCTTGGAGACCAGCCCCGACCGCACCAGGCGGTCCACGGTGTTCGTCACCGACGTGGGGTGCACCATGAGCCGCTCGCCGATCTTGGACATCGGCAGCTCACCGGACTTGGAGAAGGTCAGCAGCACCAGGGCCTCGTACCGCGCGAACGTGAGCCCGTAGGGCTTGACCACCGCGTCCACCTCGGCCAGCAGGATCTGCTGCGCCCGCATGATCGAGGTGATCGCGGCCATCGACGGCACGTTTCCCCAGCGCTGCTTCCAGAGCTCGTCGGCACGGGCGATGGGATCGAACGAGAGACTGAGCGGCTTCGGCACGGACCAGACCCTATCGGCCGGTCATATGCCGGTCAGCCCCGTCTCACGCATCGGTCCCCGCCGGCCGGCCGTCACCCCGCGCCAGGTGCCGCTCCACCGTCTCCACCTTGGAGGTGAGGCCGTCCTCCACGCCCGGGCGGATGTCCGCCTTGAGGACGAGGGAGACGCGCGGCGCGCGCGCCTCCACCGCGGCCACGGCGCGCTTGACCACGTCCATGACCTCGTCCCACTCCCCCTCGACGGAGGTGAACATGGCGTCGGTGCGGTTCGGCAGGCCGGACTCGCGGACCACGCGCACGGCGTCGGCGACGTACTCCCCCACGTCCTCGCCGACGCCCAGCGGTGTCACCGAGAAGGCGACGATCATGCCCCCACCACTCCCTCGCTGCGGGCGCGGGAGGCGATCACCGCGTCCTCGGCCTCGCGCTTGAGCCGGCGGTCGGCGAAGAAGCCGCCGGTGGGCAGGACCGACATCAGGAAGTAGAAGGCGGCGGTCCCCAGCGACCACTTGGCGCGGTTCCAGGCGTCGGCCCAGAAGAGCACGTAGAGGACGAAGAGGAAACCGTGGACCGCGCCCATCACCGGGACGGCGTTGAAGTCCGTGGTCCGCTTCAGGACCGAGCAGACGAGCAGCAGGAGGAACGAGATCGCTTCGGGGGCCGAGACCAGGCGGAGACGGCGGAGGGCGGAGGCGGTCTTGATGTCCACGGGTCACCTTCGGTGGGAGAGACGTCGGCGTCGACGGGTCGGACGGCTTGTGAACACACGCACAAGCGCCACGCCATTGTGGCAAACGCCGCCCGCGATCAGCCGGAGGGGGTCCCGTAGGGGTCCGATCGGGGTCGACTCGGTGCTTCGGGATCTGTCGGCGGGGGCGAAGGTGCCGCTACCGTCACAACTGTGGCGATGTTCCGACTTCAGAGCAGCAAGGTGCTCGCCGTCGACATGACCGGGGATGCCGTGAAGGCGAAGAACGGCTCCATGGTCGCGTACGACGGCGAGATGGCCTTCAAGAAGCTCAGCGGCGGCGGTGAGGGTCTGCGGGGGATGGTGACCCGCAGACTCACGGGCGAGCAGATGACGCTGATGGAGGTGAAAGGGCACGGGACCTGCTTCTTCGCGGACCGTGCCTCCGAGATCAATCTGGTGGGTCTGCAGGGCGACAAGCTGTACGTGGAGTCCAGCAACCTGCTGGCGACCGACGGCGGCCTGCGCACGGGGACGAGTTTCACGGGCCTGCGCGGCGCCTCGCAGGGCAACGGGCTGTTCACGACCACGGTCGAGGGACACGGCCAGGCGGCGCTCCTGTCGGACGGGCCGGCCGTGCTGCTCCGGGTCAGCCCGCAGTACCCGCTGACGGTCGACCCGGGCGCCTACGTGGCCCACCAGGGGAATCTGCGGCAGTCCTTCCAGTCGGGCGTGACCTTCCGCACCCTCATGGGAGAGGGCGGCGGCGAGGCCTTCCAGATCCGGTTCGAGGGCGACGGGCTGGTCTACGTCCAGCCCAGCGAGCGGAACACGATCGCGGGGGACGTCTGACATGGGCTTCCGGGAGATCAACGCGAAGATGATCGAGGCGACCGTGTCGCCCGGCCAGCGGCTGTTCAGCCAGCGCGGCGCGATGCTCGCGTACAAGGGGGAGGTCAGCTTCACCCCCAACCTGCGCGGCGGCCAGGGCGGGGTGATGTCGATGATCGGCCGGCGGGTGGCCGACGAGGACACGCCCCTGATGACCGTCGAGGGCAGCGGCACCGTCCTGTTCGGGCACGGCGGCCACCACATCCAGGTGATCGACCTCGCCGGCGACACGCTGTACGTCGAGGCCGACCGGCTGCTCGCCTTCGAGGGCACGCTGGAGCAGGGCACGGTGTTCCTCGGCTCGCAGGGCGGGGTGATGGGCATGGTCCGGGGCCAGGTCTCCGGACAGGGACTGTTCACCACCTCGCTGAAGGGGCACGGCTCCGTCGCCGTGATGGCCCACGGAGGGGTGATCGAGGTCCCGATCACCCCGCAGCGGCCGGTCCACGTCGACCCGCAGGCCTACGTCGCCCACCACGGCGACGTCCGCAACAAGCTGTCCACGGCCCTCGGCTGGCGGGACATGGTGGGCCGGGGCTCCGGCGAGGCCTTCCAGTTGGAGCTGAGCGGCAGCGGTGCCGTCTACGTCCAGGCGTCGGAGGAGAAGCTGTGAGCACCACCGTGCACGACCCGATGACGCTGCCGTCCGACGACAACGTCGATCCCTACACCTTCTGCGTGGAGCTCAAGGGCACCCAGTGGTTCATGCAGAAGGGGAAGATGATCGCCTACTACGGTTCGATCGAGTTCAACGGCGTCGGGCACGGGCGACTCGACCGACTTGTCCGCACGTCGTTCCATTCGCCTCTGCACGCGAGCGACTGGGTCGTGGCGGAGGGCTCGGGCAAGATGCTCCTCGCCGACCGGGCCTTCGACGTCAATTCGTACGACCTCGAGAACGGCAACCTGACCATTCGCTCAGGCAACCTGCTGGCTTTTCAGCCAAGTCTGTCGCTGAAGCAGTCGATCGTGCCGGGTTTCCTGACACTGATCGGAACCGGAAGGTTCGTGGCCGCATCCAACGGTCCGGTGGTGTTCATGGAACCCCCCATCCGGGTGGACCCGCAGGCACTGGTCGGATGGGCGGACTGCCCCTCCCCCTGCCACCACTACGACCACGGTTACATGACCGGCGTGATGGGCGGTCTACGTGCGATGACGGGCCTCGGCGGGGTCTCCGGCGAGGAGCACCAGTTCGAGTTCGTGGGGGCGGGCACGGTGCTGCTCCAGTCCTCAGAGGCGTTGATGGCGGAGCAGGCCACGGGGGCCGTTCCGCACGAGCCCGGGGTGCCCGGCGGCGGGGTTCCGGGTGGCCACGGACAGGGGGCGGGCGCACCGCGCCTTCCCGGACAGCTGGGAGACCTCCAGCGTCGCTTCGGGCTGTGAACGGTAGTGTGCGGGGTGTGACGTCGAACGCCTGAGCACGGTGTCACACGGAAGCCTCATTAGTTCGTATTTCAACTTACTTAGGTAGACTTCATTCATGGAGACCGAGACGGCCACCCGCTGGCTGACCAATGCGGAGCAGTGCGCCTGGCGCACCCACCTGGAGGTCAACAGGCTGTTGACGTACCAGCTCGAGAAGGATCTGCAGCCGTTCGGCCTGACGATGAACGACTACGAGATCCTGGTGAACCTGTCCGAGTCGGAGGACCGGCGGATGCGGATGAGCGACCTCGCCTCCGCGACCATGCAGTCCAAGAGCCGCCTCTCCCACCAGATCACCCGCATGGAGAACGCGAACCTGGTCCGGCGGGAGAACTGCGAGTCCGACCGCCGCGGGCTCTACGCGGTCCTCACCGACCACGGCCTGGAGACCATGCAGAAGGTCGCGCCCCACCACGTGGCGTCCGTGCGCCGGCACTTCATCGACCTGCTCTCCCCCGAGGCGCTCACCGAGCTCGACAAGGCCCTCAAGCCCATCGCGGAGCACCTGCGGGGGCAGCGGGGACGTCACTGACGGCTTTCAGCGGGCGAGCGGCAGGCGGAGTTCGAACAGGGCTCCGCCGGCCGGCGCCGCACCCGCCGTGAGCGTCCCGCCGTGCCGTACGGCGACGTCCCGCGCGATCGCCAGGCCCAGTCCCGCGCCGCCGTCGTCGCGGCTGCGGGCGGCGTCCAGCCGCACGAACCGCTCGAAGATCCGCTCCCGGTCCGCCTCGGCCACCCCGTCGCCGTCGTCGGCCACGGCGAGCACCGCCCGGCCGCCCTGCCGCCGCACGGTCACGGTGACCCGCTCGCGGGCGTGCCGCCCGGCGTTGTCCAGCAGGTTGGCGAGCACACGGCCGAGCTGCCCCCGCGATCCGGTCACCTCCGCCGGCTCCGCGTCCACCGTCACACCCGTACGTCCCGCTGCCTCCTCGCGGGCCAGTGCGGCCAGGTCGACCCGCGCGTCGGCGGGCCGCTCCCCCGCGTCCAGCCGGGCGAGCAGCAGCAGGTCGGCGGCGAGGCGCTGGAGCCGCACGGTGTCCTCGACGGCGCCCTCCAGGTCCAGCAGCTCGGGGTGGGCGGCGGCCACCTCCAGCTGGGTGCGCAGGGAGGCGATCGGGCTGCGCAGTTCGTGCGAGGCGTCGGCGACGAACCTCCGCTGCCGCTCCACGGACGCCTCCAGGGCGGCGAGCGTGGCGTTGGTGGTGCGGGCGAGGCGGGCGATCTCGTCGTGGGTCGCCGGTTCGGGGACGCGGCGGGCCAGGTCCTCGGAGGCGGTGATCGCGGCCATCTCGCTCCGGATGCCCTCCACCGGGCGCAGGGCCCGGCCGGTGACCAGCCAGGTCACACCGGCGACCACGCCGAGCAGGACGGGGAGGCCGATGAGCATCCCGGTCAGCGTGGTGCTCACGGCGCTGTGCTCGGCGGCGAGCGGAGCGCCCGCGTGGACGGTGAGGCGGCCCCGGTCGGAGGTCTCCACCTCCAGGGCGGCGAAACGGTAGTCCTCGGTGTCGCCGTCGACGGTGGCGGAACCGTTGGTGAAGGTGACCTCGTCGGCGATCTCACCGGGGGCGAGGGACTCGCCGGAGCCGTCGGAGTCGTCCGGGTCGTCGCCGGAGTCGTCGTCCCCGCCCGGCCCCGGCGGCTGCGGCGTCACGTCGGCCGTCGCGGTGCCGGTGATCCGCTCCAGGTCCTCGCTCGCCGCGACCAGCCGTCCGTCCTCGTCGAGGATCTGCACCGGGCGGTCCTCGCCGTCCAGCCCCGACAGTCCGTCGTACGGCGTCCGGGCGGCGAGTTCGGAGGCGACCGCCCGCGCGGACTGCTCCGCCTGGGTGCCGGCCTCGCCGAGCAGGTTGGAGCGCAGGGACAGCAGGACGGCGGTGCCGGCCGCGACGAGGGCGACCGCGACCACGAGGGTGGCGCCGAGCGTCGCCCGCGCGCGGACCGAGCCGAACAGGCGGCTCACGGCGCCGTCTCCAGGCGGTAGCCGGCGCCGCGCACCGTGCGGATGAGACCGGCGCGCAGTTTGCGGCGCAGGGCGCTGATGTAGACCTCGACGATGTTGGGGTCCCCGTCGTAGGCGAAGTCCCAGACGTGTTCGAGGATGTCGGCCTTGGACACCACCTCGCCGGCCCGCAGCACCAGGTGCTCGAGCACCGAGAACTCCTTGGCGGTCAGGGTCACTTCGTCCTCGCCCAGGAAGACCCGGCGGGCGGCGGTGTCCACCTTGAGGTCGCCGTGCACATGGACCGGGGAGCCCCCGGTGGCCGGCCGGCGGCGCAGCAGCGCCTTGATCCTGGCGACGAGGACGACGTACGAGAAGGGCTTGGTGAGGTAGTCGTCGGCGCCGGTGTCCAGGCCCTCGGCCTCGTCGTACTCGCCGTCCTTCGCGGTGAGCATCAGGATCGGCACGTCGTGCCCGGCGGCGCGCAGGGCGGCGCAGACCCGGTAGCCGTTCAGGCCGGGCAGCATGATGTCGAGGATCAGGAGGTCGTACGTCCCCTCCGTGGCCCGCTGCAGCCCCTCCCGGCCGTCGTGGACGACGTCCACGGCGTAGCCCTCGGCGGTGAGGCCCTTGGCGAGGGAGAGAGCGAGGCGTTTTTCGTCCTCCACGATCAGGAGTCGAAAGGGGCGGCGCGAAGCGCCTCCGGCAGGGTGGTGGTGGGAGACGGGCGGGCGCATGTCACAAGGGTCGCAAAGGGAACCTGAAGATCCCTTCAGGCGGTTTCAGGTTCCCCTCAGCGTCGGTCGGCGAGATTGGTGCCGTACAGAGCGAAACACAGCGACTCGGGAGGAAACCTCATGAAGCGCAACATCGTGATCGCCGTCGTCACGGCCGCGGCCCTGGTCGGGGGCGGTACGGCGACGGCCCTCGCGGTCGCGGGGGACGACGACGGGGCGGCGTCGGTGACGCAGACGGAGACCCGGGCCGGGGACGACGAGCGGGACGACGAGCGGGGTGACGGCCGCGACGAGCGTGCCGTCTCCGGTGACGTGACCGCCGCCGACGCCATCGCCGCCGCCCTGGAGCACACGCCGGGCACGGCCGTCTCCGCCGGACTGGACGACGACGATGACGGTGACGGGGCCGGGGCCGACGGCAAGGCGGTCTGGGAGGTCGACGTCCTCGGCCGGGGGGACACCTGGCACAGCGTGCGCGTGGACCCCGGCAGCGGCAAGGTCCTGGGCGCCCAGAAGGACGACGAGGACGACACCGCCGAGGTACGGGCCGCGCTGAAGGGCACGTCGGTGACGGCCGAGGAGGCCGCGAAGGCGGCTGCCGCCGAGGGGACGGTGACGTCGGTGGAGCTGGACGACGACGGTGACAAGGGGTGGGAGGCCGAGACCCGCGCCTCCGGTGGGGACGAGCGGGACTGGCGGGTCGCCCCGGGCAGCGGCAAGGTCACCGCCGACCGGGACGACGACTCCGACGACGACTGAGGGTGAGGACGGGCGCAGCGGGTTCCCGCCCCCGCCCTCACCTCCCTCCCCCTCCCCCGGGGGCTGCGCCCCAGGCCCCCGCTGCGGCCCTGGACGGGCCTCGTCCTCAAGCGCCGGACGGACCGGTCGCCGCCGGACGGGCTGGGAGGTCAGCCCCGTGTCAGGCCCTCCACCAGTTCGTCCGCCGCCCGGTACGGGTCCAGTTCGCCCGCGATGATGCGTTCCGCGAGCGCGTCCAGGCGGCGGTCGCCGTGGAGGTCGCCGATGCGTTCGCGGAGGGCCGTGACCGCGATCGTCTCGACCTCGCGGGAGGCCCGGGCCAGGCGGCGGGTGGTCAGGACGCCGTGCTCCTCCATCCAGGCGCGGTGCTTCTCCAGGGCCTCGACGACCTCGTCGACGCCCTCCTGGCGGGCGGCGACCGTCTTGACGATCGGGGGGCGCCAGTCGCCGGGGGCGCGGGACTCGCCGAGGCCGAGCATGTGGTTCAGCTCGCGGGCGGTGGCGTCGGCGCCGTCGCGGTCGGCCTTGTTGACGACGTAGACGTCGCCGATCTCCAGGATTCCGGCCTTCGCCGCCTGGATGCCGTCGCCCATGCCGGGGGCCAGCAGGACCACGGAGGTGTCGGCCTGGGAGGCGATCTCGACCTCCGACTGGCCGACGCCGACCGTCTCGACCAGGATCACGTCGCAGCCCGCCGCGTCCAGGACCCGGATGGCCTGCGGCGCGGCCCAGGCGAGGCCGCCCAGGTGGCCGCGCGTCGCCATGGAGCGGATGTAGACGCCCGGGTCGGAGGCGTGCTCCGACATGCGGACGCGGTCGCCGAGCAGGGCGCCCCCGGAGAAGGGGGAGGACGGGTCGACGGCCAGGACACCGACCCGCTTGCCCTGTTTGCGGTAGGCGGTCACCAACGCCGAGGTGGACGTCGACTTGCCCACGCCCGGGGAGCCGGTCAGGCCGACCACGTACGCGTTCCCGGTGAGCGGCGCCAGGGCCGCCATGACCTCCCTGAGCTGCGGGGACGCCCCCTCCACCAGGGAGATCAGCCGGGCCACGGCCCGTGGCCGGCCTTCCCTGGCCCGGGCGACCAGCGAGGAGACGTCCTGCATCACAGCTCCGTTCACGAGAGGGAAATCAGCAAACCTGCGCGGAGAACCCGGCTCAGGCCTTGGGCACCCGCACGATCAGCGCGTCGCCCTGGCCGCCGCCGCCGCACAGCGCCGCCGCGCCGACACCGCCGCCGCGCCGCTTCAGCTCCAGCGCCAGGTGCAGCACGAGCCGGGCGCCGGACATCCCGATCGGGTGACCCAGCGCGATGGCGCCGCCGTTGACGTTCACCTTTTCGGTGGAAACGCCCAGGTCCTTCATTGACTGCACGGCGACCGCCGCGAAGGCCTCGTTGATCTCGATGAGGTCGAGGTCGGAGACCTCCAGGCCCTCCTTCTTCAGGGCGTGCCGGATCGCGTTGGACGGCTGCGACTGGAGGGAGTTGTCGGGTCCGGCCACGTTGCCGTGGGCGCCGATCTCGGCGATCCAGTCCAGTCCCAGCTCCTGCGCCTTGGCCTTGCTCATCACGACCACGGCCGCCGCCCCGTCCGAGATCTGCGAGGAGGAGCCGGCGGTGATGGTGCCGTCCTTGGCGAAGGCGGGACGCAGCGCGCCGAGGGACTCTGCGGTGGTGTCGCCGCGGATGCCCTCGTCCTTGCTGAACAGCACCGGGTCGCCCTTGCGCTGCGGGATCTCGACCGGGGTGATCTCGGCGTCGAAGACGCCGTTCTTCTGCGCCGCGGCGGCCCGCTGGTGGGAGAGGGCGGCGATCTCGTCCTGCTCGGGACGGGCGATGCCGAGGCGGGTGTTGTGCTTCTCGGTGGACTCGCCCATGGCGATGTTCTCGAAGGAGTCGGTCAGACCGTCGTGCGCCATGGCGTCGAGCATCTGCACCGCGCCGTACTTGAAGCCCTCGCGGGACTTCGGCAGCAGGTGCGGGGCGTTGGTCATGGACTCCTGGCCGCCGGCGACGATCACGTCGAACTCGCCGGCGCGGATCAGCTGGTCCGCGAGCGCGATGGCGTCGAGGCCGGAGAGGCACACCTTGTTGACGGTCAGCGCCGGGACGTTCATCGGGATGCCGGCCTTGACGGCGGCCTGGCGGGCCGGGATCTGCCCCGCCCCGGCCTGGAGCACCTGTCCCATGATCACGTACTGGACCTGGTCGCCGCCGATCCCCGCGCGGTCGAGGGCGGCCTTGATCGCGAAGCCGCCGAGATCGGCTCCGGAGAAGGACTTCAGCGAGCCGAGCAGCCGCCCCATGGGGGTGCGGGCGCCCGCGACGATGACGGAGGTCGTGCCGTTCGTTGCGGAAGATGCGGATGATGCAGAGGTCATGAGCTGCGGTCCCCTTCCGGCTGCACAGCCGAGGAGTGAACGAGGGTTTACTTCGAATGTACTGACGTGCGGCGGACCCCGTCATC
Organism: Streptomyces sp. NPDC126497; assembly: GCF_040302425.1. Lineage (NCBI taxonomy): Bacteria > Bacillati > Actinomycetota > Actinomycetes > Kitasatosporales > Streptomycetaceae > Streptomyces > Streptomyces sp. NPDC126497. The sequence goes on along the minus strand of NZ_JBEORT010000003.1, from coordinate 176,810 downwards.
GGCCTTTCGGTGTGATCGCGCGCACGTTGCGTAACCACCGCGGGAGCGCTGCACTGAATCCATGCTGACGCGAATCGACCACATCGGGATCGCCTGTTTCGACCTCGACGAAACCGTCGAGTTCTACCGGGCCACCTACGGCTTCGAGGTGTTCCACTCCGAGGTCAACGAGGAGCAGGGCGTGCGCGAGGCCATGCTCAAGATCAACGACACCTCCGACGGCGGGGCCTCCTACCTGCAGCTCCTCGAGCCGACCCGGGAGGACTCCACCGTCGCCAAGTGGCTGGCGAAGAACGGCGAGGGCGTCCACCACATCGCCTTCGGCACGGCGGACGTGGACGCGGAGGCCGCCGGCATCAAGGACAAGGGCGTACGCGTTCTGTACGAAGAGCCCCGGCGCGGCTCCATGGGGTCACGAATCACCTTCCTGCACCCCAAGGACTGCCACGGAGTACTGACCGAACTGGTCACTTCGGCCCCGGTTGAGTCGTCCGAGCACTGACCCACGTACATAAGGGCCGGTAGGGTTGGGTCCGGTCCGGTCGCCGCTCGATCCGTGGTGACCGAGTCCCGTCGTCTTTGGCGACGGGATCGCCGGGGTCCGGGTTTCGGGGGGCGAGCGCGGGGCAGCAGCCCATGCTCCGCCGTTGATCTGACACCATTCCCCGGGGGCTCCGTCCGGCGGATGGACGGGACCCGGCCAGACTAGCGACCAGGGGACGGATGGGACCGCGCAGTGCGGGGCTACGAGAGCCAGGAGCGAGAGCCGGCGGCTGACGTCGACCACCTCTCTCGGTTCGAAGCCGAGATGAAGCGGCTGAAGACCGAGCGGGAAAAGGCGATCCAGCACGCCGAGGACCTCGGCTACCAGGTCGAGGTGCTGCGCGCCAAGCTGCACGAGGCGCGGCGCACCATCATGTCCCGGCCCGCGTACGACGGCGGCGACATCGGCTACCAGGCCGAGCAGTTGCTGCGCAACGCGCAGCTGCAGGCCGACCAGCTCCGCGCGGACGCCGAGCGGGAGCTGAGCCAGGCGCGGGCGCAGACCCAGCGGATCCTCCAGGAGCACGCGGAGCAGGCCGCCCGGCTCCAGGCGGAGCTGCACCAGGAGGCGGTGACCCGGCGCCAGCAGCTCGACCAGGAGCTGGCGGAGCGCCGGCAGACCGTCGAGTCGCACGTCAACGAGAACGTGGCCTGGGCGGAGCAACTGCGCGCCCGCACCGAGCAGCAGGCCCGCCGGCTGCTCGACGAGTCCCGGGCGGAGGCCGAACAGGCCCTGGCGGCCGCCCGCGCGGAGGCGGAGCGGCTGACCGCCGAGGCCCGCCAGCGGCTGCAGAACGACGCCGAGGCGGCCCGCGCGGAGGCCGAACAGCTGCTGCGCCGGGCCCGCGCGGACGCCGAGCGACTGCTGAACGCCGCCTCCATGCAGGCCCAGGAGGCCACCGACCACGCCGAGCAGCTGCGCACGTCCACGGCGACCGAGTCGGAGGCCGCGCGCCGTCAGGCGCAGGAGCTCGGCAGGGCCGCCGAGGAGCGGATGTCCGAGGCGGAGACCGCGCTGCGCGAGGCCCGTGCCGAGGCGGAGAAGGTGCTCGCCGAGGCGAAGGAGGCCGCCTCGAAGGCGCTCGCCTCCGCCGAGTCCGCCAACGAGACCCGGACGCGGACCGCCAAGGAGCAGGTGGCGCGGCTGGTCAGCGAGGCCACCAAGGAGGCGGAGGCCACCAAGGCGGACGCCGAGCAGCTGGTCGCCGAGGCCCGCGCGGAGGCCGAGAAGATCGTCGCCGAGGCCGCCGAGAAGGCCCGCGCGCTCACCGCGGAGGAGTCCGCCACCCAGCTGTCCAAGGCCGCCAAGACCGCCGAGGACGTCCTCAACAAGGCGTCGGAGGAGGCCAAGCGGACCACCCGCGCGGCGGCCGAGGAGGCCGAGCGGATCCGCCGGGAGGCCGAGGCCGAGGCCGACCGGCTGCGCTCCGAGGCGCACGACATCGCCGAGCAGCTCAAGGGCGCGGCGAAGGACGACACCAAGGAGTACCGCGCCAAGACGGTCGAGCTGCAGGAGGAGGCGCGCCGGCTGCGCGGCGAGGCCGAGCAGCTGCGCGCCGACGCGGTCGCCGAGGGCGAGAAGATCCGCGCGGAGGCCCGCAAGGAGGCCGTGGCGCAGATCGAGGAGGCGGCGAAGTCCGCCGAGGAGCTGCTCGCCAAGGCGAAGGCGGACGCCGACGAGCTGCGCTCCACCGCGCAGACGGACAGCGAGAAGGTCCGCACCGAGGCCATCGAGCGGGCCACCACGCTGCGCCGGCAGGCCGAGGAGACGCTGGAGCGCACCCGCGAGGAGGCCGAACGGCACCGTGCGGAGGTCGTCGAGCAGGCCGACGCGCTCAAGGAGGACGCCGAGCGGGCCGCGCGCGAGCTGCGCGAGGAGACCGAGCGGGCCGTCGAGGCCCGCCGCGCGGAGGCCGCCGAGGAGCTGACCCGGCTGCACGCGGAGGCCGAGGAGCGGCTCGCCGCCGCCGAGCAGGCGCTGGGCGACGCGCGCGAGGAGGCCGAACGGATCCGCCGGGAGGCGTCCGAGGAGAGCGAACGGCTGCGGTCGGAGGCCGCCGAGCGGATCCGCACGCTGCGGCAGCAGGCGGAGACGGAGGCCGAGCGGCTGCGGGACGAGGCCGCCGCGGACGCGTCGGCGTCCCGCGCGGAGGGCGAGGCCGTCGCCGTACGGCTGCGGTCGGAGGCCGCCGCCGAGGCGGAGCGGCTGAAGACGGAGGCGCAGGACAGCGCCGACCGGATGCGCGCGGAGGCACAGGCCGCCGCCGAGCGGATCTCCACGGAGGCCTCGGAGACGCTGGCCGCCGCGCAGGAGGAGGCCGCCCGGCGCCGCCGCGAGGCCGAGGAACTCCTCGGCGCGGCCCGGCAGGAGGCCGACCAGGAGCGTGAGCGGGCCCGCGAGCAGAGCGAGGAGCTGCTGGCGTCGGCGCGCACCCGTGTGGAGGAGGCGCAGGCCGAGGCCGTACGGCTGGTCGAGGAGGCCGACCGGCGCGCCACCGAGATGGTGTCGGCGGCCGAGCAGCACGCGCAGCAGGTGCGGGACTCCGTGGCGGGGCTGCACGAGCAGGCGCAGGAGGAGATCGCCGGGCTGCGCAGCGCCGCCGACCACGCGGCGGAGCGCACCCGCCGCGAGGCCGAGGAGGAGGCGGACCGGGTCCGCGCCGACGCCTACGCGGAGCGGGAGCGGGCGAGCGAGGACGCGGGCCGGCTGCGGCGCGAGGTCCAGGAGGAGACGGAGGCCGCCAAGGCGCTGGCCGAGCGGACGGTGTCCGAGGCCATCACGGAGGCCGAACGGATCCGTGCGGACGTGTCCGAGCACGCCCAGCGGGTGCGCACGGAGGCGTCGGACGCGATCGCCGAGGCGGAGCAGGCCGCGGCGCGCACCCGGGCGGACGCCCGGGAGGACGCCAACCGGATCCGTTCGGACGCGGCGGCCCAGGTGGACACCCTCATCACCGAGGCCCGCGGTGAGGCCGAGCGGCTCACCGAGGAGACGGTCGCGGAGACCGACCGGCTGCGCATGGAGACGGTCGCCGAGGCCGAGCGGGTGCGGTCGGAGTCGGTCGCCAAGGCGGAGAAGCTGATCGCGGACGCCACCGGGGACGCGGAGCGGCTGCGGGCCGAGGCCGCGGAGGCGGTCGGGTCGGCGCAGGCGCACGCGGAGCGGATCCGTCAGGAGGCCGAGCGGGTCAAGTCCGGCGCGGAGTCGGAGGCCGAGCGTGTGGTGTCCGCCGCGCGCGAGGAGGCGGAGCGGACGCTGGACGAGGCCCGCAAGGAGGCCAACAAGCGGCGCTCCGAGGCGGCCGAGCAGGTGGACACGCTCATCACGGAGACCACCGCCGAGGCGGACAAGCTGCTCACCGAGGCGCAGCAGCAGGCGCTGAAGACGACGGCGGAGGCCGAGTCGCAGGCGGACACGATGGTCGGCGCGGCCCGGCAGGAGGCCGAGCGGATCGTCTCCGAGGCGACCGTCGAGGGCAACACGCGGGTGGAGAAGGCCCGTACGGACGCGGACGAGCTGCTGGTCGGCGCGCGCCGGGACGCGACGCAGATCAGGGAGCGCGCCGAGGAGCTGCACGCCCGGATCACCCGTGAGATCGAGGAGCTGCACGAGCGGGCCCGCCGGGAGGCGGCCGAGACGATGAAGTCGACGGGCGACCGCTGCGACGCGCTCATCAAGGCCGCCGAGGAGCAGCTCGCCAAGGCGGAGGCGAAGGCCAAGGAGATCGTCTCCGAGGCCAACTCCGAGGCCGGCAAGGTGCGCATCGCCGCCGTGAAGAAGGCCGAGGGTCTGCTGAAGGAGGCGGAGCAGAAGAAGGCCACGCTGGTGAAGGAGGCCGAGGAGCTGAAGGCCGAGGCGGTCCGGGAGGCGCGGCGCACGGTCGAGGAGGGCAAGCGCGAGCTGGAGGTGCTGGTGCGGCGCCGGGAGGACATCAACGCCGAGATCTCCCGCGTGCAGGACGTGCTGGAGGCGCTGGAGTCCTTCGAGGCCCCCTCGGGCGGCAAGGACGGCGGGGTCAAGGCGGGGGCCTCGGCGGGTGGTACCCGTACGGGTGGCAAATCATCCGATAGCTAGCAAGGCGGGCGAAATCCCTTGTACGGTGAGGGCTTTGAGCACGGTTTTGGCAAGCCTTCCCCCGGCGCGCCACCCAAAAGGGGTGTCATTCTGCATATCAAACGTGCATCCGCTCGATGACACGCCGCATGGACGCCTAGGATTCCCTCTATCACCTCACCCGGTCTCTTCTCGACAGGAACCCCATGAGCGACACTTCCCCCTACGGCTTCGAGCACGTGCGGCGTGGGTACGACCGCGCTCAGGTGGACGAGTACATCTCCAAGGTCCTCTCCGACCGTGACAGCGCGCTCGCCCGCATCACCGCTCTGGAAAAGCGCATCGAAGAGCTCCACCTCGAGACCCAGAACGCCCAGGCCCAGGTCAACGACGCCGAGCCGTCGTACGCGGGTCTCGGCGCGCGCGTGGAGAAGATCCTCCGCCTCGCCGAGGAGGAGGCGAAGGACCTGCGCGAGGAGGCCCGGCGCGCCGCGGAGCAGCACCGCGAGCTCGCCGAGTCGGCCGCCCAGCAGGTGCGCAACGACGCCGAGTCGTACGCCGCCGAGCGCAAGGCGAAGGCGGAGGACGAGGGCGCGCGGATCGTCGAGAAGGCCCAGGGCGAGGCCGCCCAGCTGCGTTCCGAGGCGCAGAAGGACGCGCAGTCCAAGCGGGAGGAGGCGGACGCCCTCTTCGAGGAGACCCGTGCCAAGGCCGCGCAGGCCGCCGCCGACTTCGAGACGAACCTCGCCAAGCGCCGCGAGCAGTCCGAGCGCGACCTGGCCTCGCGCCAGCAGAAGGCCGAGAAGCGTCTCGCGGAGATCGAGCACCGCGCGGAGCAGCTGCGACTGGAGGCCGAGAAGCTGCGCACCGACGCCGAGCGCCGGGCCCGTCAGACGGTGGAGACGGCCCAGCGTCAGGCCGAGGACATCGTGGCCGACGCCAACGCCAAGGCCGACCGGATCCGTTCGGAATCCGAGCGCGAGCTGGCGGCGCTGACCAACCGCCGCGACTCGATCAACGCCCAGCTGACGAACGTCCGCGAGATGCTCGCCACGCTCACCGGCGCCGCGGTGGCCGCGACCGGCACCCCGGCCACCGAGGACGAGCCGATCTCCCGCGGGGTCCCGGCCCAGCAGTCCCGGTAACGACGACCGGCGCATCGGCGCAGCCCCCTGCCACTGCGGTGGCAGGGGGCTTTGTCCCGTTCTAGCGTGGCCGCATGATCGAGCTCGAGGGGCTGACCAAGCGGTACGGCGAGAAGGTGGCCGTCGACGGCCTGACCTTCACCGTCCGGCCGGGCATCGTCACGGGCTTCCTCGGCCCGAACGGCGCCGGCAAGTCGACCACCATGCGGATGATCCTGGGCCTGGACCACCCGACCGCCGGGGACGTGCGGATCGACGGCACGCACTACGAGCGGCTGCGGGATCCGCTGACCCGCATCGGCGCCCTGCTGGAGGCCAAGGGCGCGCACCCGGGCCGCAGCGCCTACCACCACCTGCTGTGCCTCGCGCAGAGCAACGGCATCCCGCGGCGGCGGGTGCACGAGGTGCTGGACGCGGTCGGCCTGACGGCGGTGGCGCGGAAGAAGGCCAAGGGGTTCTCGCTCGGCATGGGCCAGCGGCTCGGCATCGCCGCCGCGCTGCTCGGCGACCCGCGGATCCTGATGTTCGACGAGCCGGTCAACGGCCTCGACCCCGAGGGCATCCACTGGATCCGCACGCTGATGAAATCGCTCGCCGCCCAGGGCCGTACGGTCTTCGTCTCCTCCCACCTGATGAGCGAGATGGCGCTGACCGCCGACCACCTCGTCGTCATCGGCCAGGGCCGGCTGCTCGCCGACACCTCCATGGCCGAGTTCATCGAGCGCAACTCCCGCTCGTACGTCCGTGTCCGCGGCCCGCAGCGCGAGCGGCTGCTCGACGTGCTGCACCGGGCCGGGATCACCGCCGTGGAGAGCGGCGACGGGGCACTGGAGGTGGACGGCTCCAAGGCCGAGCACATCGGGGAGCTGGCGGCCCGGCACCAGCTGGTGCTGCACGAACTGAGCCCGCGGCAGGCCTCCCTGGAGGAGGCGTTCATGCGGCTGACCGCCCAGTCGGTGGAGTACCACGCGCACACCGGCGCCCCCGGTCCCCCGCGGCAGTGGGGCGCCGACTGGAAGAGGGGATGAGCATGGCGGTGACGCAGGTCGTCCGGTCGGAGTGGACCAAGATCCGGTCGGTGGCGTCCACCGTGTGGACGCTGTCCCTGGCGGTGGTCGTCACCATCGCGCTCGGCATGCTGATCTCGGCGCTGGCGAAGAACGAGTTCGCGACCATGGACGCGCGGGAGCGGCTCTCCTTCGACCCGACGTTCATCAGCTTCGCCGGGATGAGCCTCGGTCAGCTGGCGATGATCGTGTTCGGGGTGCTGGTGGTGTCGAACGAGTACAGCACCGGCATGATCCGCGTCTCGCTGGCGGCCGTCCCCCGGCGCGGCACCTTCCTGCTGAGCAAGCTGGTGGTCGCCACCGCGCTCGCCCTCGTCGTCTCCATGGCCACCGGCTTCGCCGCGTTCTTCCTCGGCCAGGCGATGCTCGGCGAGCACCGGGCGTCGATCGGCGACGACGGGGTGTTGCGGGCGGTCATCGGCGGTGGGCTCTACATGACGCTGATCGCGCTGTTCTCCATGGGCGTCGCCGCGATGCTGCGCTCCCCCATGCTGTCGCTGGGCATCCTGATGCCGTTCTTCTTCCTGATCTCCAACGTCCTCGGCAACGTCGACGCCACCAAGAAGGTCGGCCGGTTCCTGCCCGACCAGGCGGGCAGCAAGATCATGGAGGTGGTGCCGCCCCTCGACGACGACACCCCGTACGGGCCCTGGGGCGGCCTGGCGATCATGGCGCTCTGGGTGCTCGCGGCGGTCGCCGGCGGCTACGCCCTGCTGAAGAGGCGGGACGCCCAGTGAGTGACCGCGCGGGACCGGTTTTTACCTCGGCTTGAGCGGAACCGTCAGCGCCTCGATAAGCTCCTAACCCTTACGGGGGCGTGTGCCCCGCTGTCCTGAACCTTTCGATGGGTGCGGAGCATGATCGAGGCAGTCGGCCTGACCAAGCGGTACGGCGACAAGACCGCTGTGTACAACCTTTCCTTCCAGGTGCGTCCCGGCGCCGTCACCGGGTTCCTGGGCCCGAACGGTTCGGGCAAGTCGACGACGATGCGGATGATCCTCGGCCTGGACAACCCCACCGCCGGACAGGTCACGATCGGCGGCTACCCGTACCGCAGGCTGCCCAACGCCCCCCGTCAGGTCGGCGCGCTGCTGGACGCCAAGGCGGTGCACGGCGGCCGGTCCGCCCGCAACCACCTGCTGAGCCTGGCCCAGCTGTCGGGCATCCCGGCCCGGCGGGTGGACGAGGTGCTGGGTGTGGTGGGCCTGCACGACGTGGCGCGCAGGCGGTCCAAGGGCTTCTCGCTGGGCATGGGCCAGCGGCTCGGCATCGCCGCCGCGCTGCTCGGCGACCCCCAGGTGCTGCTGTTCGACGAACCGGTCAACGGCCTCGACCCCGAGGGCATCCTCTGGGTGCGCAACCTGATGAAGGCGCTGGCCGCCGAGGGCCGTACGGTCTTCGTCTCCTCCCACCTGATGAGCGAGATGGCGCTGACCGCCGACCACCTCATCGTCATCGGACGCGGACAGCTGCTCGCCGACATGAGCGTGACGGACTTCATCTCCGCCAACTCCGCCGACTTCGCGCGCGTGCGCACCCCCGACACCGAGCCGCAGCAGCGCGAGAAGCTGTCCGCCGCGATCACCGAGGCCGGCGGCCACGTGCTGCCCGAGCAGGACGGCGCGCTGCGGGTGACGGGACTGCCGCTGCCGCGCATCAGCGACATCGCCCACGACTCCGGCGTACGGCTGTGGGAGCTGTCGCCGCACCAGGCGTCGCTGGAGGAGGCGTACATGCGGATGACGCAGGGCGTCGTCGACTACCGCTCGACCGCCGACCAGAAGGCCGGGCTCCAGCAGCCGCTGCCGCCCGGCGCGCAGCCGCCGGTGCCGGTTCCGGGCCAGGGCCAGCCCGGCTGGTACGCCCCGCCGCCGCCCCAGCAGGGCGGGCAGCCCTTCACCGCGCCGCAGGGCGTGCCCGCGCAGGCCCCCGCCGGCCCGTACGGCGCACCGGGCGCCCCCGCGGCGGCCCCGGGGGCCTCCGCCCCCAACCCGTACGCGCAGCCCGCGCCCCAGGCGCAGCCCGCCCAGGCTCCGGCGGAGCCGCCCGCCGCCCCCGCCGTGCCCCCCACCGCTCCCGCCGCCGACCTGACCAAGCCCGAGGACGCCCGATGAGCACGCCCCCGCCCCCGATGCCGCAGACCGCCGCACCCGACTGGCAGGCGGCGCCCGGCTCCCCGTACCCCCAGTACACCTCGCCGATCCCCGTGGTCCGTACGCACCTCGGGCACGCGCTCGCCTCCGAGTGGACGAAGATCAAGTCCGTGCGCTCGACCATGTGGACGCTGGGCGTGTTCGTGCTGCTGGTGGTCGGCATCGGCCTGCTGACCGGCCTGGTGGTGTCGAACGCCGAGGCCGACATGGGCGGCGAGAGCCCGCTGTCCCTCGGCTTCTTCGGACTGCTCCTCGGCAGCATGTGCGTCATCACGCTGGGCGTGCTGACCACGGCGTCGGAGTACGGCACCGGCATGATCCGCACCACGATGGTCGCCTGCCCCTCGCGCGGACGGGTGCTCGCGGCGAAGGCCCTGGTCTTCTTCCTGCTCGCCTTCGTGGTGACCCTGGTGTGCGCCACGCTGACCGGCTTCCTGCACGTCGCGCTGCTGGAGGGCCACAACGCCAAGGAGCCCACCGGCGAGGAGTGGCTGAAGGGCACCGTCGGCGTCTCGCTCTACCTGGCGCTGCTCGGCACCCTGTCGCTGGCGATCGGGTCGATCATCCGGCACTCGGCGGGCGCCATCACCATCATGATCGGCGCCGTGCTCGCCCCGCTGGTGATCGCGCTGTTCATGTTCTCGTCCTCGCTGGCGGACGTGCAGCAGGCGCTGTTCGAGTACTCCATCCCGAACCAGATGAGCATCTTCTACGCCAACTCGCTGAGCGACTCCGGCCCGTCGGGCTGGGACCCGCTGTGGATCGTGCTGGTCGCCACGGCCGCCGCACTCGGCGGCGCCTTCGCCCTGCTGCAGAAGCGGGACGTGTAACGGCGTTCAGAACCTCGGCGCGTTACGGGACCGCTGCACCCGCGTGGTGCGGCGGTCCTTGGCGTTCCAGCACGCCTTGTGCCAGTGGCGGCGGTCGTCGACGCCGGAGTGCCCGGGCCAGGCCACCACGTGCGGCGTCCCGTCCGGGATCAACTGGTCGCAGCCGGGGCACCGGTAGGCCTTGCCCTGGGCGCTGGCGCCCGCCACGTGCCGCACGCTCCACTCCTCGCCCTGCCAGCTCTCCGTCGACTGCCAGCCGCCGTAACGACCGGAACGGTCGTCCTCGGCGCTCCGGCCGGACGAACCGGCTCCCTTGGGTCGGTTGCGACGCGGGGACACAGGACACCTCACGGGGCTATACAGGATGCTGGGGGCGCGTCCAGCCTACGCGGAGCGCGCAGGGGTACACGTACGGCACCAATGCTCACAAGTCCCCTCCATGGTGGTGCGACGTCCCTCCTGAGCGGCCGATTCTGCAGACAATCCGCAAAATCCCTCGCCCGACCGTGTCCTCGGCACGTGTCGGGCGGTTATGCCCTGCGGGGGAGCTCCGCGTCGGAGCCAAGGAAGCAGGAAAGCGATGCGCGTTGGAAGTTTCGTGTTGGCCGCCCAGTTCCCCGGGCAGGGCGAGGGAGAGGCGCTGCACCGCGCGGTCCGCTCGGCCGAGGTCGCCGAGGAGGCCGGACTCGACACGGCCTGGCTGGCCGAGCACCACTTCGTGCCCTACGGCACCTGCCCGTCGGCCGTCACCCTGGCCGCGTTGCTGCTCGGCCGCACCCGCCGGCTGCGGGTCGGCACGGCGGTCAGCGTGCTGCCCACCACCCACCCCGTCGCCCTCGGCGAGCAGGCCGCGCTGCTGCACCTCACGAGCGGCGGCAGATTCTCGCTGGGCGTGGGGCGCGGCGGGCCGTGGGTCGACCTGGAGGTGTTCGGGGCCGGCCTGGAGGCGTACGAGAAGGGGTTCCCCGAGTCGCTCGATCTGCTGGTGCGCTGGCTGCGCGAGCCGTCCGTCGGGGCCGACGGCGAGCGGTTCCGGTTCCGCGAGGTGCCCGTCGTGCCCCGTCCGTCGGAGGCCCTGACCGAGACCGAGGGCCCCGAGGTCGTGGTCGCCTGCACCTCTCCGGCGAGCGTGCGGCTGGCCGCCGAGCGCGGGCTGCCGATGCTGCTCGGCATGCACATCGGGGACGAGGAGAAGGCCGAGATGGTCGCCCTGTGGCGGCGGCACGCCCGCGCGTGCGGGCGGCCGGCCCGGGAGGTCCACCGCGCGGCCCATGTCTCGGCCGGTGTCTGCCAGATCGCGGACCGGCGCGCGGACGCGGCGGAGACCTTGCTGAAGGCGATGCCCGGCTGGCTGAAGCAGGGGCTCGAGGCCCACGTCACGGTGGACGGACGGCAGCGGCGGATGCGCGACCCGCTGGCGTACACCGAACTGCTCTGCGGACTGCACCCGGTGGGTCCGCCGCGGCTGTGCGCCGACCGGCTCGCCGCGACCAGCGAGCGGACCGGCATCTCCCGCTTCGCCCTGCTCGTCGAGGGGTCCGGCGACCTGGCGGCGACCGAGGAGAACGTACGGCGGCTCGGAGCCGAGGTACTGCCCCGACTCGTCTGAGCGAGCGGGGTCCACACAGGCTTGCCGCCCCGGTACGACTACACCTCCCGCGTACGGAGCGGCAAGCGAACGGTGGGGTGCCTCAGCAGTCGCGCAGTTCCGGGGACTGGTTCAGTATCTGACCGCGCATCGAGGTGAAGCGGGCCAGCTTCTCGTCGACCGAGGAGTCAAGCGGGAACACGGCCACCCGGTGGCAGTTCTGGAAGGCCAGCCGTACACCGAAGTGCCGTTGCAGCGCGCCGCGTATCGCGTCACTCGCGAGTGCACGCAGCAGCTGACCGCGTGCCTGCTCGTCCGGCGGGGGCGTCTGGTTGTCGGCGAAGGCTCCGCCGTCCACCTTCAGCTGGGCCACCAGGGAGCTGATCATCTCCCATGCGAAGGGCAGGGAGGTCCGGACGCAGTCGACGAATTCCGCTTCGTCGACCTCGCCTCGCTCGGCCTGTTCGAGTAGGGCCGGTGAGACGTCGAGCGACATGGGTTCTCCTCTCGCACCCCCGACGAACAGGGGTTGCCTGACAGATAGGGGAGCGCGCGACATCGGGCACGCTGCGTACACAGTTCGCGACCTCCCGTTCAATACCGTAAGCAACGGACGGTGACGGCACCAGGAGAATGCCCGGATGCGGGACTTCCTGTGGGCCGGTAATCGGCCACCGCCGAAACGCGTGTTTTCCCGGAGATTCAGGACGCGTCCCGGGGCTCCCGGGACTCCTGTGCGACGACGAATCGCGTCGGGGCGGGCCGGTCGAGTAGCGTTGCCGACCATGCGTCTCGTCATTGCCCGCTGCTCCGTGGACTACGCCGGGCGGCTCACCGCGCACCTGCCGTCGGCACCCCGTCTCATCCTGGTCAAGGCGGACGGCAGCGTCTCGATCCACGCCGACGACCGGGCCTACAAACCCCTGAACTGGATGTCGCCGCCCTGCACGCTGAAGGAGGGCAGCGGCGACGAGGAAGGCGTCTGGACCGTCGTCAACAAGGCGGGCGAGAAGCTCATCATCACGATGGAGGAGATCCTCCACGACTCCTCGCACGAACTGGGCGTCGATCCCGGCCTGATCAAGGACGGCGTGGAAGCGCACCTCCAGGAACTGCTCGCCGACCGCATCGAGACCCTCGGCGAGGGCTACACCCTCATCCGCCGCGAGTACATGACGGCGATCGGCCCCGTCGACATCCTGTGCCGGGACGCCGAGGGGCGGACCGTCGCGGTGGAGATCAAGCGGCGCGGCGAGATCGACGGCGTGGAGCAGCTCACGCGCTATCTGGAGCTGCTGAACCGCGATCCCCATCTCGCCCCGGTGCGGGGCGTCTTCGCCGCGCAGGAGATCAAGCCGCAGGCCCGGGTCCTCGCGACCGACCGGGGCATCGGCTGCCAGGTCCTCGACTACGACGCGCTGCGGGGCATCGAGGACGACAAGCTGCGGCTGTTCTGAGCGGTACGCCGCGACAGGACGGAGGGCCGGGTTCCGTGGGGAACCCGGCCCTCCGTCGTGCGCGGCCGGTCAGATCACCGTCTCGGGGCCGCCGGGCGTGCCGGCGGTGGCGCTCCGGGAGGCGGTCGCGGAGGTCTCCAGGGGGGCGGAGGAGACGGGTCCGTCGGCGGAGTTGCTGGTGGACGGCTCTCCCGGCGTGGTCCCGGGGTCCGTCGGCTCCTCGGTACCGGGGTCCGTCGGCTCCTCGGTGGGTTCCTCGGTCCCCGGATCGGACGGTCCCGGCGACGTGCTGCCGGACGGCTTGGGCGGCTGTGTCTTCGACGGCGTCCCGGACGGCGACGTCGACGGCTCCTCCGGCTCCTTCGTGGTGCCGCTCGGCTCCTCCGAGGGCTCCTCGGACGCGTCGGCCGAGGGCGTCGGGTCGTCGGAGGTGCCCGGGGTGCCGTCCGGGCCCGGGTCGGCCGGCCGGCCGGTGGCCTCGCCGGTGTCGCCGCCGCCCTCCTCGGCCGCCGGGTCCGCGTCGAGGCCGCCGTCGTCGACGCCCCGGCTGGCGGACGGGTTGACGCCGACGTTCTCCGACGGGGTGCCGGCGTCGTTCTCCGACGTGGCGCCCAGGGTGACCACCGTGCCCAGCACGGCGACGAGCAGCGCGCCCGCGCCGGCCGCCACCAGGTTGCGTCTGGCCAGCCCCTTGAGACCGCCGCCCGGCTTGGCCGGTGGCATGGACGGCGACGGCGAGGGCACCGTGCGGTGGACGACCGGGGCGATGTCGGTGGGCGGCTGGAGGTCGGGGAAGGCCGTCGGCGCCCCGCGCGGCGGTGCGGCCGGCTCCTCGTAGGGGGCCTCGGGCACCTCCTCCCCCGCGGCCGGCGCGATCGCCAGCGGGGTCCCGGAGCGGTCCGCGACCAGCGCCAGCGCCCTGCGCCCCGCGACGGTGCCGCGCTTGTCGGCGAGGGCACCGCGCAGCCCGATGGACGCCTCCAGTTCGGCGCGCGCCCGGTCGAGCTGTCCGGCGCACAGCGCGTGGACGCCGAGCTCGTGGTGGAAGTAGGCCTGTTCCGCCACGTCCCCCGCGAGCCGGGCGGCCTCCGCGCCGGCCCGCAGCGCCTTCTCCCAGGCGCTCCAGTGCAGACCCGCGGCGAACGCGGGCGCGGCGGTGCGGGCCAGCCGCACGGCCGTGCCCTGCTCGCCCTCGGCGGCGGCCGCGGTGAGCGGCGACAGCAGGGTGAGCGCGACGAGCACCGCGTCGGCCTCGGCGCAGACCCGTTCCGGGGTGACCGAGGGGTGCCCGGTCCACCAGGCGTAGTGCTGGGCGGCGGCGCGGGCCCGGTCCTCGGCCTCGTCGGCGTATCCGGCGGCCTCCAGCTGGGCCGGCACCCCGGCGGCGAGCCGGTAGCGGGAGCCGACCGGGGAGACCAGCCCGCAGGCGACCAGCTCGCCGAGCGCGGCGTCGGCGTGGGTGTCGCCCACCAGGGCGGGCAGGTGCGCCTGGTGGGGCACCTCGCCGTCGAGCGCGACGGCGAACCGCAGGGTGGCGCGGGCGGAGGCACTGAGCCGTGAGGCGAGCAGCGGGGCGGGGGCGGCGGCCTCGCCGAGCGAGGGCAGCGGCACCTCGTCGCCGTCGGCGGGCTCGCAGGACGCCTCCTCGGGCCGTACGTCCTCGAAGACGCCGAACTCGTCGACGGCCCCGGCGCCGGCCCGCAGCCGGTCGCGCTGCCGCAGCAGGGCGCCGGCCTGGACGAAGCGCAGCGGCAGTCCCTCGGACTCGAACCAGAGGTCGCCGGCCCAGTTCGACTCCTCCTCGGTGAGGCTCCGGCCGACGGCGTGCTCGAGCAGTTCGAGGCCGGCCGCGCGGTCGAGACCGGGCAGGGCGACCTCCTCGACGCCGGCGGCGGCGGACGGCTCGGGCACGTCCGGGGTGGCGCCGAACAGGAAGGCGCACTCGGGGGTGGCGTCCAGCAGCTCGTCGAGGGCGGCGCCGCCGAACTCCAGGTCGTCGAGGACCACGACGGCGCCGATCTCGCGGACGCGGTCCGCGACCTCGTCCCGGTCCGGGCGGTGCAGCGGGGCGTCGTGGACGGCGTGGAAGAGGTCGTGCAGCAGGTCGTCGGCGGAACGGCGGTGGCCGTTCAGGCGGACGACCCCGTCGGGGGCGAGGTCCGCGCAGTCCTCGGCGACGACGTCGAGGAGCCGGGTGCGGCCTGAGCCCGCGGGGCCGGTGAGCCGTACGGAGCGGCCGCGGGCCAGCAGCCGGACCAGCCTCTCGCGCTCGTCCTGACGGGCCAGCAGCGGCAGCGGGAGCTGCGCGGGTCCCGGCGGGACGGGCGGCCTGGCGGCCCGCTCGACCTCGGCGCGCCCGTCCTCGGTGCGCTTCGCGGGGCGGGCCGGCCGTTCGGCGGGCGGGCAGGGTTCGATCTCGCTGCCGTCGACGGGGTTGACGGTCAGCAGGAAGTCGCCGGAGACGAGCCGCACCGTGCGGACGAGCGCGGGCTGCCCGAAGTCGGCGGTGAGGGATTCCCGGGGCGTGCGCTGGCGCGGCGCGGGGCCCGCCCCGCCTTCCCGGCCGTAGTCCTCGGGTTCCGGGTTGTTCGGGTCCATAGGTCCTAGCCCCCCAAAAGCGTCGTGGCTGAAGCCCTCCCCGGCCTCGCTGCACACCGCGCTGTCGCTTCTGGTCCGGGCCCGCTCGAGGGTTGCAAGGCAGCGGGCAGCCGAACCCTAAACCTTCGCTCAGTATCTACGACAGTCCGGGGTACCGCGCGGTCCGAGACATCACGGTCTCGTGAGGATTGTGCGCGTCGCACGGTTCGACGAGGTCGGTCCGGGTCCTCGAGGGTCGTCCGTCCCGCCCCCTACGGCCTCATACGCGGGGCAGTGTGTCCACCCCGATGCCCCCCTCGATCGCCAGGATGCGGTGCAGCCGGGTGGCCACCAACAGGCGCTGCATCTGCGGCGGTACGTCCCGCAGCACCAGGCGCCGGCCGCAGCGGCCGGCCCGTCGGTGGGCTCCCATGATCACGCCGAGTCCGGTGGCGTCCCAGGAGTCCAGGTCGGACAGGTCCAGCACCAGGTCGCCGACTCCGTCGTCGACGGCCGAGTGCAGGACCGTACGGGCGTCCGCCGCGCTGCGGACGTCGAGGCGGCCCCCGACGACCAGCTCGGCGTGGTCGCCCCTGATGTACATATGCGCTCCCCGTGGTGCGTCTCGTGCTCCGCGTTTCCTGATGGCCGACGGCGCAACCTCTGACTGCGCGGCGGCGGCCGAGGTTGCTGCCTGTGAGCGAACCGATACCGAATTCACCCCGGCGTGTGATGCGCGCCGGGGCGGGTGCACGGCGTCAGTGCTCGTAGAAGCCCTGCCCGCTCTTGCGGCCGATGTCACCGGCGTCAACCATCCGGCGCATCAGCTCGGGAGCGGCGAACTTCTCGTCCTGGGACTCGGTGTAGATGTTGCTCGTGGCGTGCAGCAGGATGTCCACACCGGTGAGGTCGGCGGTGGCCAGCGGTCCCATGGCGTGGCCGAATCCCAGCTTGCAGGCCAGGTCGATGTCCTCGGCGCTCGCCACGCCCGACTCGTACAGCTTGGCGGCCTCGACGACCAGGGCGCAGATGAGGCGGGTGGTGACGAAGCCGGCGACGTCGCGGTTGACGACGACGCAGGTCTTGCCGACCGACTCGGCGAACTCCCGCGCCCTGGCGAGGGTTTCGTCGCTCGTCTTGTAGCCGCGGACCAGTTCGCACAGCTGCATCATCGGCACCGGCGAGAAGAAGTGGGTGCCGACGACCCGCTCCGGGCGCTCCGTCACGGCCGCGATCTTGGTGATCGGGATGGCGGAGGTGTTGGAGGCGAGCACGGCGTCCTCGCGCACGATCTTGTCGAGGGCGCGGAAGATCTCGTGCTTGACCTCGAGCTTCTCGAACACGGCCTCGACCACGAGGTCCGCGTCCGCACAGGCGTCCAGATCGGTGGTCGCGGTGATCCGGGCGAGGGCGGCGTCGGCGTCGTGCGCCTCCATCCTGCCCTTGCCCACGAACTTGTCGTACGACGCCTTGATCCCGTCGGTGCCGCGGGTGAGCGCCTCGTCGGTGACGTCCCGCAGGACGACGTCCCAGCCCGCCTGGGCGGAGACCTGGGCGATGCCCGATCCCATGAGGCCGGCTCCGATGACGGCGAGCTTGCGTGCCACTGTGCGACTCCCCTGATACGCGCTGTCGTTGTTCTCTCCGGGCGGACACTAGCGGGCGTCAGGGTCCCTGTGACTGACTTAGTAACGCGTTTCACGTCTCACGGAGTGAGACTCCCGTCACGTCCCCCGTGGCGGGCCCGGCCGCCCTCCCCGCGGTGCGGCGCCGGGCGCCCCGCACCCTCCACCCGCCCTGCGCGACCCCCGGGTTGCGGACCGCGGCGGACACCGGGGTAGGAGTGCCGGTGACCGTTCGACCGGAGGAGAACCCCCGCATGGCCGTGATCCACCGCACCACCCTCAAGCCGACGAAGCTGGAACTGCTGACCTCCTGGCTGCCTTCGCGCCCCTGGTACCACTCGGGCGGGCAGGAACCGCGGTTGACCCGGGCCGGCGGTTTCCGGCTCGACGACCCGGAGGGGGAGGTGGGCATCGAATTCATGATCGTCACCGACGCCTCCGGCCCCGCCCCCACCACCTACCTGGTGCCGCTCACCTACCGGGGCGCCCCGCTCGACGGGGCGGAGCACGCCCTGGTCGGCACCACCGAGCACGGCGTCCTCGGGAAGCGCTGGGTCTACGACGGCTGCCACGACCCGGTGGCCGTCGCCGAGTTGGCGGCGCTGGTCGAGGGCCGCGTGCGGGCCCAGGCCCAGAGCGTCAGCGACACCCCGGACGAGGAGGTCACCCGCGCCTGCGCGGGCGAGACCCCGGTGCCGGCGGAGTTCACCTCCGTCGAGGACACCCCGGAGCACACCGAGCTGTCCGCGCCGGACGGCACCACCCTGCGGGTCCTGCGCACCCTGCGGCCCGCTCCGGACGACTCACCGCTTCCCGGTCCGGGAGCGGCGGGTCATGTCGCGGGCGCGTGGGAGGCGCCCGACGGCACCCGCGTGCGGGGCCTCCTGTGCGTCCTGCACGCGACCCCTCCGGCGTAGCCCGGCTCAGCCGCGCACCGCGTAACCGAGCACCTTGTCGCTCAGCAGCTCCTCGACGTCGTCGACGAGTCCGAGCACCTCGCGCGACACCTCGGCCGGTGCGCGGCCCTTCATCATCTCCCGGCCGATCGTGACGAACACGGTGCTGTGGATCCAGCAGATCTGACCGGCCACCAGGCCCGGCAGCGGGTCGTCGGGGGCGGCGCCCGTCTCCTCGCGGAGCGCCGCCTCGAGGTTGTCCTGGATCTCCTGCTGCAGGCTCCACAGCCGGGAGCGCAGCGGCGGGGAGTCGTGGATGACGCGCATGAAGCGGTCGTAGCCCTCCATCAGGCCCATCCGGGGTGACACCGCCTCGATGTCGGCGCGCAGTTCGCGCAGTACGGCGTGGGCGGCCGACTCCCCGGCGTCCCGGCCCCGGACCCAGCGGGCGAGCTGGTCGACGACGCCCTCGGAGCGGTCGAAGAAGAGGTCCTCCTTGGCGGGGAAGTAGTTGTAGACCGTGTTCACGGAGACGTCGGCGGCCTCCGCCACCTCCGCCATCGTCACGGTCACGAAGCCGTGCTCCAGGAACAGTCCGGTGGCGATGTCCGAGATCCGCTGCCTGGTCTCGCGCTTCTTCCGCTCCCTGAGCCCCTCTGCCATGCCCCTCATCGTAGGTCGGCCCGATGATCATTGGGCTTCCTGAAATTTTGGAGTCGTTGCAAAATTTGAGTCACTCTGTTTTTCTGGGGTCATGGCAATCATCCGTACGGCCGGACTGGCCCGTACCTTCCAGACCAAGCGCGGCCCGGTGGAGGCCGTGCGCGGTGTCGACCTCACCGTCCGCGAGGGGGAGATCCTCGGTTTCCTGGGTCCCAACGGGGCCGGGAAGACCACCACCCTGCGGATGCTCACGACCCTGCTCGCCCCCACCGGCGGCGCGGCCACCGTGGCCGGCCACGACCTGGCGACCGACCCCGCCGGGGTCCGGCGGGCCTGCGGCTACGTGGCGCAGTCCGGCGGGGTCGATCCGCAGATCACGGTGCGGGAGGAGCTGGTCACCCAGGGCCGTCTGTACCGGCTCGGCACGGCGCGGGCCACCGAGCGCGCCGAGGAGCTGGCCCGCGACCTGGACCTCACCGGGCTGCTGGACCGCAAGTGCGCCGCGCTCTCCGGCGGCCAGCGGCGCCGCCTGGACATCGCGATGGCGCTCACCCACCGCCCCGCGGTGCTGTTCCTGGACGAGCCGACGACCGGTCTCGACCCCGGCAGTCGCGCCGGCCTGTGGGACCTGGTGCGGCGGCTGCGCGACGAACACGGCACCACCGTGTTCCTGACCACCCACTACCTCGACGAGGCGGACGCGCTCGCGGACCGGCTGGTGGTCGTCGACCGGGGCGCGGTCGTCGCCGAGGGCACGCCGGGCGCCCTGAAGCTGGAGTACGGCGGCTCGATCGACGCCTCGCTCCAGGACACCTTCCTCGCCATCACCGGCCGCGGCGCCGCCCCGGCCGACGCCGCCCCCGTAGCCGTATAGGACACCGACACCCGTGCTGCTCCACGACACCGCGCTCATCTACGGGCGCTATCTGCGCCAGTCCCTGCGCTCCCGCTTCGCGCTGCTCTTCGGCGTGCTGATGCCGCTGCTGTACCTGCTGTTCTTCGGCCCGCTGCTGACCGGTCTGCCGCTCGGCGGGCAGGGCAGCTCCTGGCAACTGCTGGTGCCGGGCCTGCTGTTGCAACTCGGCCTGTTCGGCGCCTCGTTCGCCGGTTTCACCATCATCATCGAGAAGGGGCAGGGGGTGGTCGAGCGGATGCGGGTCACGCCGGTCAGCCGCCTCGCCCTGCTGCTGGGCCGGGTCCTGCGGGACGCCACGCTGTTCGTCTTCCAGGCGGTGCTGCTGGTGCTGGCGGCGCTGCTGATGGGGCTGCGGGCACCGCTGGCCGGCGTGCTGATCGGCTTCGCCTTCGTCGCCCTGCTGACCGTGTCCCTGGCCGCGCTGTCCTACGCGCTCGCCATGAGGATGGACACCCCGCAGACGTTCGGGCCGACGATCAACGCCCTGACGATGCCGTCGATGCTGCTGTCGGGCCTCATGCTGCCGATGACCCTGGGGCCCGCCTGGCTGGACGTGCTGTCCCACCTGATGCCGTTCCGCTATCTGGTGGACGCGATGCGGGACGCCTACGTCGGCGCCTACGCGACGGCCCACATGCTCTACGGCGCCGTCGTCGCCGTCGGCCTCGCGGTCCTCGCCGTGACGGTGGGCACACGCGTGTTCCGGACGGCCGGAGCGTGACCAGAGGGTGTCGTCCGGATCCTGCCGGGATCGCGGGCCCCGGCACCGCTCACCGGAGCCTGCCTGGTCCGGAACGGCACCCCCTAGGCTGGCCCCATGGTCAACCTGACGCGTATCTACACCCGAACCGGCGACAAGGGCACCACGAACCTCGGTGACATGAGCCGGGTCGCCAAGACCGATCTGCGGATCTCCGCCTACGCCGACAGCAACGAGGCGAACGCGGTGATCGGCACCGCGATCGCGCTGGGCGGTCTGGAGGAGGAGGTCGTCGAGGTCCTCACCCGCGTCCAGAACGACCTGTTCGACGTCGGCGCCGACCTGTCGACGCCGGTGGTGGAGAACCCCGCGTACCCGCCGCTGCGGGTCGAACAGTTCTACGTCGACCGGCTGGAGGCGGACTGCGACCGCTTCAACGGGGAGCTGGAGAAGCTCCGCTCCTTCATCCTGCCCGGCGGCAGCGCGGGGGCGGCCCTGCTCCACCAGGCCTGCACGGTCGTGCGCCGGGCCGAGCGCTCCACCTGGGCGGCGCTGGAGGTCCACGGGGAGACCATGAACCCCCTCACCGCCACCTACCTCAACCGCCTCTCCGACCTGCTGTTCATCCTGGCCCGCATCGCCAACAAGGAGACCGGGGACGTCCTGTGGGTGCCCGGCGGGGAGCGCTGAGCCCTACCGGCGCGCGGCCCGGTACAGGCCCAGCAGGACCTCGGCGCCGCCGACGCACATCAGCACCACGCCGGTCTTGACGGGGTCGACCACCGGCAGGTCCACGCCCCCGGCGAACAGCCACAGCCCCAGGCCCGCCACCAGCGTGGCGGACCCCGCGAGAAGATTCCTGAACGCCCGCGTCATCGGCCGACACGCTCCTTGCTCGGGTCCGGCCCGGCCGGGGACCCGCCCGCCGGGGCCTTCTTCGGCCAGATCCAGTAGGCCAGGGCCACCAGGCCGTGGATGCCGGCCGCCCGCCAGGCCGTGGAGCGCCATGCCTCCAGGGAGGTGGTGCGGCTCGGGTCGTCGACGTACCAGATGGCGAGCTGGAGCAGCACCGTCGCCACGACGGCGGCCGTCAGGGTGCCCAGCCACACCTTGGCCTCGTGCCGGGCGCGGGCCATGCCGTAGCGCGGCGGGCCCGGTGGCCTGGGCGCGCCGCCCAGCCGGTGGGCGGCGTGCCCGTCGAGCCACTTCACGGTGCGGTGGCCGTGGCCCACGGTGTAGCCGATGTAGAGCGCGGCCAGGCCGTGGGTCCAGTTCGGCTCGGCGCCGTTCCTCAGGTCCAGCGCGGTGGCGACCAGCAGGACGACCTCCAGCAGCGGCTCGCACAGCAGCAGCGCGAGGCCGGCCCGGGGCTTCCTCAGCAGATAGCGGCAGGCCAGTCCGGCGGCCAGCAGCACCCAGAAGCCGATCTCACAGGCGGCGATCAAGGCGACGATCACGGTTCGCTCCCTTCGGTCACCCTTTCAGGCTCCCGTGCGGACCGGCCCGTTTCGTCGTCGCCGCCGACGAACCCGGAGTACATCGAAGGATGCAGTCCAGGACCGTCCGCGGGGATCAGGCGCCGGGTGCGCGCACCGTGTTGGATGGTGCCATGGCCGTACGACCGCCCCGCCCCCGCCGCTTCGACGTCCACGTCGCACTGGGCGGTCTGCTCGGCGGGCTGCTCCTGTGGGGCGTCGGCCTGGCCACCCGTCCGCACACGGAGCCGTACGTGCTCCTGCCCGGGCGCTGGCCCCTTCTGCTGCCGCTCGTCGTCATGGCGGCCTGTGAGCTGCTGCGCCGCAGCGCCCCCCGCACCGCCCTGCTGATCGGCACACCCGCGCTCGTGCTGGACCTCGTCACCCAGGGCAACCTGGTCACGATCCTGATGTACACCGACCTGATGTACGCGGCCGTCCTGTACGGGCCGCCCGCCTCGGCCCACCGCATCCCGCGGATCACCGGGCTGCTCTCGGTGGCCGGGACCGTGGTGCCGTTCGCCGTCTGGCGCGAGCCCGAAGCGCTGCTCATCGGCGTGCTCATCGGCTTGGTCGCCTTCGGGCCCGCCGCCACCGGCCTGATCGTGCGCAACCACCGCGACGCCGCCGAGGCCGCCCGGCTGCGCGCCGAACAGACCGCGCTGCTGTCGGAGGTGGACCGCGTCCAGGCGGTGACCGCGGAACGCTCCCGGATGGCACGGGAGCTGCACGACATGGTCGCCAACCACCTCTCCGCCATCGCCATCCACTCCACGGCCGCGCTCTCCCTGGAGGACGAGAGGACCTCCCGCGAGGCGCTCGCCGTGATCCGGGAGAACAGCGTCCAGGGGCTGTCCGAGATGCGACGGCTCATCGGCATCCTGCGCGACGGGGCCGGCGACCGGGAACCCGCCGCGACCCCCACCCTCGACGGCCTCGGCGCACTGGTCGAGGGCGCCCGCGCCAACGGACTGGACGTCGTCCTCGACGCCACCCACGACTCCCTGCCCGCACCGGTCGAGCTCGCCGCCTACAGGATCGTGCAGGAGTCGCTGACGAACGCCCTGAAGCACGCCGCGCCGGGAACGGTGGCCGTGCGGCTGCGCCGCCTCGACGACGGCCTCGACATCCGGGTGACCAGCCCCTACGGCGGCCGGGACACCCCGCGCGCACCGGGGTCCGGGGCCGGGCTGATCGGCATGCGGGAGCGGGCGGCCCTGCTGGACGGCACCTTCGAGGCCGGCCCGGAGAGCGGTCCGGACGGCACGCTGTGGGCCGTACGCGCCTGTCTTCCCGTCACCGACACCACCCGAGGAGAGCTGGAATGATCCGGGTCCTGGTCGCCGAGGACCAGTCCGCCGTCCGCGCCGGACTGGTGCTGATCCTGCGCAGCGCGCCCGACATCGAGGTGGTCGGCGAGGCGGAGGACGGCGAGCGGGCGGTGGCCCTCGCCCGTGAACTCCGCCCCGACCTGGTGCTGATGGACGTGCAGATGCCGCGCCTGGACGGGGTGTCGGCGACCCGGCGGGTGGTCGCGGAGGGGCTCGCCGACGTGCTGGTGCTGACCACCTTCGACCTCGACGAGTACGTGTTCGGGGCGCTGCGGGCCGGGGCGGCCGGGTTCCTGCTGAAGAACACGGACGCTAAGGACCTCATCGCCTCGGTGCGCACGGTGGCGCGCGGGGAGGGCGTCGTCGCCCCGGCCGTCACCCGGCGGCTGATCGCGGAGTTCGCCGCGAAGCCCGCCCGCCGGGCGACGGCCGATCCGGCGGTCCTCGACGCCCTCACCCGGCGCGAGCGCGAGGTGCTGTCCTGTCTGGGCGAGGGGTTGTCCAACGCCGACATCGCGGCCCGCCTCGACATGGCGGAGGCGACGGTGAAGACGCACGTCAGCCGTCTGCTGGGCAAGCTGGAGCTGCGCAGCCGGGTGCAAGCGGCGGTGCTCGCTCAGGAGTTGGGGCTCTGACGGGGACCGGCACAAGTTCCGGGACAGTGGTCCAGACCTATTGACCCGTGGTCCAGACCTTTCTATTCTCGCGGCACTGCGGGCGTGATGGCTCAGTCACGCCCCCAACGGCTTCTCCCCCATAAGGAGGCGCAGCATGCGCTTCAGACACAGAGCCGCCGCGGGGTTCGCGACCCTGCTGCTCCCCGTCGCCGGCCTCGTCGGCCTCGCCACTCCCGCCCAGGCCGCCACCTCGGCGACCGCCACCTACGCCAAGACCCAGGACTGGGGCTCCGGCTTCGAGGGCAGGTGGACGGTGAAGAACACCGGCACCACCGCCCTCAGCTCCTGGACCGTCGAGTGGGACTTCCCCTCCGGCACCAAGGTCACCTCCGCCTGGGACGCCACGGTCACCAACTCCGGTGACCACTGGACCGCCAAGAACCTCGGCTGGAACGGCACCCTCGCCCCCGGGGCGTCGGTCTCCTTCGGCTTCAACGGCAGCGGCACCGGCGCCCCTGCCGGCTGCAAGCTCAACGGCGGCAGCTGCGACGGCGGCCCGGAGGTCCCCGGCGACGCGGCCCCCTCCGCCCCCGGCACCCCGACCGCCTCGGACATCACCGACACCTCGGTGAAGCTGTCCTGGTCGGCGGCGACCGACGACAAGGGAATCAAGAACTACGACGTGCTGCGCGACGGCGCCAAGGTCGCCACCGTGACGGGCACCTCGTACACGAACACCGGTCTCACCAAGGGCACGGACTACTCGTACACCGTGCAGGCCCGTGACACCGCCGACCAGACCGGTCCGGTGAGCGGCGCGGTGAAGGTCCGCACCACCGGCGACGACGGCGGCGGCCAGCCGGGCGGCGAGAAGGTCAACCTCGGCTACTTCACCGAGTGGGGCGTCTACGGCCGCAACTACCACGTCAAGAACCTGGTGACCTCGGGCTCCGCGTCCAAGATCACCCACATCAACTACGCGTTCGGCAACGTCAAGAACGGTCAGTGCACCGTCGACGACACCTACGCCGCCTACGACAAGGCCTACACCGCCGACCAGTCGGTCAGCGGCCAGGCCGACACCTGGGACCAGCCGCTGCGCGGCAACTTCAACCAGCTGCGCCAGCTGAAGGCGAAGTACCCGCACATCAAGGTGCTGTACTCCTTCGGCGGCTGGACCTACTCCGGCGGCTTCGGCCAGGCGGCGGCCAACGCGGCCGCGTTCGCCAAGTCCTGCAAGCAGGTCGTGGAGGACCCGCGCTGGGCCGACGTCTTCGACGGCATCGACATCGACTGGGAGTACCCGAACGCCTGCGGTCTCACCTGTGACACCAGCGGCCCGGCGGCGTTCAAGAACCTCTCGCAGGCCCTGCGCGCCGAGTTCGGCAAGGACTACCTGATCACTGCCGCCATCACCGCGGACGGCTCGGAGGGCGGCAAGATCGACGCTGCCGACTACGGCGGCGCCGCCCAGTACCTCGACTGGTACAACGTGATGACCTACGACTACTTCGGTGCCTGGGACAAGGCCGGCCCGACCAACCCCCACTCGCCGCTGACCTCGTTCGCCGGCATCCCGAAGGAGGGCTTCAACTCGGCCGCCGCGATCGCCAAGCTCAAGGCGAAGGGCGTCCCGGCGAGCAAGCTGCTGCTCGGCATCGGCTTCTACGGCCGCGGCTGGACCGGCGTCACCCAGTCCGCCCCCGGCGGCACCGCCACCGGCCCGGCGGCCGGCACCTACGAGGCGGGCATCGAGGACTACAAGATCCTCAAGAACTCGTGTCCGGCCACCGGCACCTTCGCGGGCACGGCCTACGCCCACTGCGGCACCAACTGGTGGTCGTACGACACCCCGGCCACCATCAACACGAAGATGGCCTGGGCCAAGAACCAGGGTCTGGGCGGAGCCTTCTTCTGGGAGTTCAGCGGTGACACCGCCAACGGTGAGCTGGTCAGCGCGATCAGCAACGGCCTGAAGTAACCCTCGGGCACCACCACGCCGCGTCCGCCCTCCCCCGGGCCTCGTCCGGGGGAGGGCGGACGTCGTCACGTCACCTTCCCCCGCTGTCCGGGCTCCGCCCGGGGAAGGCGGACGGCGTTGCGCCACCTCCGCCCTCCCCCGCGGCTCCGCGACCGGGGGGCACCCCCGCCCGGCGGGGACCCGGACGCCGCTCTACGCGACGTTCACCCGCTGTCCGGGCGGGGCCGCCTCGAGCCACGCGAGGAAACCGGTCAGCGCGTCCTCGCTCATCGCGAGCTCCAGCCGCGTGCCCCGGTGCAGACAGGCGAGGATCACCGAGTCCGACAGCAGCGCCAGCTCCTCCTCGCCCTCGGGGAAGCGGCGGCCGGCCACCTCGATCGAGGAACGCTCCAGGACGCGGCGCGGGCGGAGGGCGTAGGAGAACACCCGGAACCATTCGACCCGGTCACCGTTGTACCGTGCCACCCCGTACGCCCAGCCCTTGCCTCCGGAGTCGCCGCCCGACTCGGGCGCGTCCCAGCGCAGGCTGCAGTCGAACGTCCCGCCGGACCGCTGGATGAGGCGGCGGCGCAAGCCGAAGACGAAGAGCCCCACCACCAGGAGGGCCACCACGATTCCGCACACAGTCAGAGCGAGGACCATCGACACCGACCTCCTCGTCTCCTAGGTAACGGAACGGAAAAATCATCCAGATCTGCCTCAGCCGCGACCGGCTCCGGATCGCTCCGGTGCCGGCCGCGGCTGAGTGACGTCATCCCACCGCGTCGGTGTCAGCGCCCTGCCGTCGCCGTCCGCAGACGGACGTCCGCGCGGCGC
This sequence comes from Streptomyces sp. NPDC126497, assembly GCF_040302425.1. Lineage (NCBI taxonomy): Bacteria > Bacillati > Actinomycetota > Actinomycetes > Kitasatosporales > Streptomycetaceae > Streptomyces > Streptomyces sp. NPDC126497. Next base: position 150,376 of record NZ_JBEORT010000003.1, on the reverse strand, counting down.
TCGGCCTCCGCGTCGTCCTCCGCCTTCGCACGGGCGAGCTCCTGCTCCGCGCGCTGGACGTCGATCTCGTCCGACAGCTCGGCGATCTCGGCCAGCAGCGACAGCTTGTCGTCCGCGAACGAGATGAAACCGCCGTGCACCGCGGCGACGACCGTCCCGCCCTCACGCGTGCGAATGGTCACCGGGCCCGACTCCAGCACACCGAGCAGCGGCTGGTGACCGGGCATGACGCCGATGTCGCCGGACGTGGTGCGCGCGACGACCAGGGTGGCCTCGCCGGACCAGACCTCTCGGTCGGCCGCGACCAGCGCGACGTGCAGCTCAGCAGCCAAGGTGGCTCCTCGGGTCACCACCCGGCGGTTGTGCCGGGTGTTGGTTACAAGTCTAAGGGGCGTGACCGAGGGGGCGGGACGTACCCGCCCCCTCGGGTGTGAACCTCAGGGGTTCACGGTGAGCCTGATGCTCAGGAGACGCCCAGCTCCTTCGCGTTCTTCTTCAGGTCCTCGATGCCACCGCACATGAAGAACGCCTGCTCCGGGAAGTGGTCGTACTCACCGTCGCAGATCGCGTTGAACGCGGCGATCGACTCGTCCAGCGGCACGTCCGAACCGTCCACGCCGGTGAACTGCTTGGCGACGTGGGTGTTCTGGGACAGGAAGCGCTCCACGCGACGGGCACGGTGGACGACGAGCTTGTCCTCCTCGCCGAGCTCGTCGATACCGAGGATCGCGATGATGTCCTGCAGGTCCTTGTACTTCTGCAGGATGTTCTTCACGCGCATGGCCGCGTTGTAGTGGTCCTGCGCGATGTAGCGCGGGTCCAGGATCCGGGACGTGGAGTCCAGCGGGTCCACGGCCGGGTAGATGCCCTTCTCCGAGATCGGACGGGAGAGCACCGTCGTCGCGTCGAGGTGGGCGAAGGTGGTGGCCGGGGCCGGGTCGGTCAGGTCGTCCGCGGGGACGTAGATCGCCTGCATCGAGGTGATCGAGTGACCGCGGGTCGAGGTGATGCGCTCCTGGAGGAGACCCATCTCGTCGGCCAGGTTCGGCTGGTAGCCCACCGCGGAGGGCATGCGGCCGAGCAGGGTCGACACCTCGGAACCGGCCTGGGTGAAGCGGAAGATGTTGTCGATGAAGAACAGCACGTCCTGCTTCTGCACATCGCGGAAGTACTCCGCCATGGTCAGACCGGCGAGGGCCACGCGCAGACGGGTGCCCGGGGGCTCGTCCATCTGGCCGAAGACCAGGGCGGTCTTGTCGATGACGCCCGACTCGCTCATCTCGTCGATGAGGTCGTTGCCCTCACGGGTGCGCTCACCGACGCCGGCGAACACCGACACACCGTCGTGGTTGTTGGCGACGCGGTAGATCATCTCCTGGATGAGCACCGTCTTGCCGACGCCGGCACCGCCGAACAGACCGATCTTTCCACCCTTGACGTACGGGGTGAGGAGGTCGATGACCTTGACGCCGGTCTCGAACATCTCGGTCTTCGACTCGAGCTCGTCGAAGTTCGGGGCCTTGCGGTGGATCGGCCAGCGCTCGCCCGTGTACTGCTCGTCGACGTTCAGCACCTCACCGAGGGTGTTGAACACCTTGCCGGTGGTGAAGTCGCCGACCGGCACCGAGATGGAGGAGCCGGTGTCGGTCACCGGGGCCTGGCGGACCAGACCGTCGGTGGGCTGCATGGAGATGGTGCGGACCAGGCCGTCACCCAGGTGCTGGGCGACCTCGAGGGTCAGCGTCTTGAGCTCGCCCTCCTTGGCCGGGTCGGCGACCTGGACGTGCAGGGCGTTGTAGATGTCCGGCATCGCGTCGACGGGGAACTCCACGTCGACGACCGGGCCGATGACCCGGGCGACGCGGCCCGTGGCCGTCGCGGTCTCAACAGTGGTGGTCATTAGTTGTCACTCCCCGCGTTCGCGTCGGCCAGGGCACTGGCGCCACCGACGATCTCGCTGATTTCCTGGGTGATTTCGGCCTGGCGAGCCGCGTTGGCAAGACGGGAGAGCGTGTTGATCAGCTCGCCCGCGTTGTCGGTGGCCGACTTCATCGCGCGCCGCGTGGCGGCGTGCTTCGAAGCGGCCGACTGGAGCAGCGCGTTGTAGATCCGGCTCTCGACGTACCGCGGCAGCAGCGCGTCGAGGACGTCCTCCGCCGAGGGCTCGAAGTCGTACAGCGGCAGGATCTCGCCCTTGGTGGTGCCCGCGGCGTCAGCCGCAGATGTCCCTGCCTGCGCGACCTCTTCGAGGCGCAGCGGAAGCAGTCGGGAGTCGACCGCCGTCTGCGTCATCATCGACACGAACTCGGTGTAGACGATGTGGAGCTCGTCCACGCCGCCGTCCGCCGTCTCCGCCTGGAGCGCCTCGATCAGCGGGGCCGCGACCTTCTTGGCGTCCGCGTACGAGGGCTCGTCGGTGAAGCCCGTGAACGTCTCCGCGATCTTGCGCTCACGGAAGTTGTAGTGGGCGACACCGCGCCGGCCGACGATGTACGTCTCGACCTGCTTGCCCTCGCGCTCCAGGCGCTCGGTCAGCTGCTCCGCCGCCTTGATGGCGTTGGAGTTGAAGGCGCCGGCCAGGCCGCGGTCGCTCGTGAGGAGCAGGACCGCGGCACGGGTCGGGTTCTCCGCCTCCGTGGTGAGCGGGTGCTTGGTGTTCGACCCGGTTCCGACCGCCGTGACCGCGCGGGTGAGTTCCCGCGCGTACGGCGTGGAGGCCGCCACCTTGCGCTGCGCCTTGACGACGCGCGAGGCGGCGATCATCTCCATCGCCTTGGTGATCTTCTTGGTCGCGGTGACGGATCGGATGCGACGCTTGTAGACCCGGAGCTGGGCTCCCATGAGTCAGGTCCCTTCCTTACGTCACTTGGCGACGGACGGGGCGTCCTCGCCGAGCAGCTTGCCGTCGCTCGTCTCGAACTGCTTCTTGAAGGCCGCGATCGCCTCGGCCACGGCCTGCAGGGTGTCGTCGGACATCTTGCCGCCCTCGCGGATGGAGGTCATGAGGCCCTGCTCGCTGCGGTGCAGGTACTCGAGCAGCTCCTTCTCGAAGCGGCGGATGTCGGCGACCGGCACGTCGTCCATCTTGCCGGTGGTGCCGGCCCACACGGAGACGACCTGGTCCTCGGTGGACATCGGCTGGTACTGGTCCTGCTTCAGCAGCTCGACCATGCGCTGACCGCGCTCCAGCTGCGCCTTGGACGCGGCGTCCAGGTCGGAACCGAAGGCGGCGAACGCCTCCAGCTCGCGGAACTGGGCGAGGTCCACGCGCAGACGGCCGGAGACCTGCTTCATCGCCTTGTGCTGCGCGGAACCGCCGACTCGGGAGACGGAGATACCGACGTTCAGCGCGGGGCGCTGACCGGCGTTGAACAGGTCCGACTCCAGGAAGCACTGGCCGTCGGTGATGGAGATGACGTTGGTCGGGATGAACGCCGAGACGTCGTTGGCCTTGGTCTCGACGATCGGCAGACCGGTCATCGAGCCGGCACCCATGTCGTCGGAGAGCTTGGCGCAGCGCTCCAGCAGGCGGGAGTGCAGGTAGAAGACGTCACCCGGGTAGGCCTCACGGCCCGGCGGGCGGCGCAGCAGCAGGGAGACGGCGCGGTAGGCGTCGGCCTGCTTCGACAGGTCGTCGAAGATGATCAGGACGTGCTTGCCCTCGTACATCCACTGCTGGCCGATGGCCGAGCCGGTGTACGGCGCCAGGTACTTGAAGCCGGCCGGGTCGGACGCCGGGGCGGCGACGATGGTCGTGTACTCCAGCGCGCCGTTCTCCTCCAGCGCGCGGCGGACCGACGCGATGGTGGAGCCCTTCTGGCCGATGGCGACGTAGATGCAGCGGACCTGCTTCTTCGGGTCGCCGGAGCGCCAGTTGTCACGCTGGTTGATGATCGTGTCGACGGCCAGGGCGGTCTTGCCGGTCTGGCGGTCGCCGATGATCAGCTGGCGCTGACCACGGCCGATCGGGGTCATGGCGTCGACGGCCTTGTAGCCCGTCTCCATCGGCTCGTGCACCGACTTGCGCTGCATGACCGTGGGGGCCTGCAGTTCGAGGGCGCGGCGGCCCTCGGTCTCGATCTCGCCGAGGCCGTCGATCGGGTTGCCGAGCGGGTCGACCACGCGGCCGAGGTAGCCCTCGCCGACGGCGACGGACAGCACCTCGCCGGTGCGGGTGACCGGCTGGCCCTCCTCGATGCCACTGAACTCACCGAGGACGATGGCACCGATCTCGCGCTCCTCGAGGTTGAGGGCGAGGCCGAGGGTGCCGTCCTCGAACTTCAGCAGCTCGTTGGCCATGGCCGAGGGAAGACCCTCGACCTTGGCGATGCCGTCGCCGGCAAGGGTGACCGTACCGACCTCCTCGCGCGAGGCCGCGTCCGGCTTGTACGACTGGACGAAGTTCTCCAGCGCGTCCCGGATCTCCTCCGGCCGGATCGTGAGCTCCGCCATCTGAGTTCCCTGCTCTCCTTGTTGGGCCCGAAGTTTCACTTGGGGGGTATGGGGACTCCCCCCAATATGAGGTGAATCCTCTGCACGGCCCAACCAGGGCCGTAAGTACGTACTGCTTATGAAGAAATGTGGTGCTCAGCCCGCCAGCCGACGGCTGGCGTCCTCGAGCCGGTCCGCGAGGGAGCCGTTGATGACCTCGTCACCGACCTGCACCCGGATCCCGCCGACGACCGCGGGGTCGACGTCGAGGTTGAGGTGCATCCGGCGGCCGTAGAGCTTCGCGAGGCTGTCGCCCAGGCGCTGCTTCTGCCGGTCGCTCAGCGGCACCGCGGAGGTGACGACGGCCACCATGCGGTCGCGGCGGTCGGCGGCGAGCTTGGACAGGGACTCCAGTCCCGACTCCAGGCTACGTCCCCGCGGCGCGGTCACGAGACGCGTGACCAGACGCTCGGTGGCCGCGTTCGCCCTGCCCCCGAGCAGGCTGCGCAGCAGCTGGCTCTTGGAGGAGGCGGGGGCGCTCCGGTTGGTCAGCGCGGCCCGCAGCTCGGTGTCGGAGGAGACGATCCGGCCGAACCGGAACAGCTCGTCCTCGACGTCGTCGAGCGCGCCGGCCTTCTGGGCGGCGGTGAGGTCGGCGGTGTTCGCCAGCTCCTCCAGTGCGTCCACCAGGTCGCGGGACTGCGACCAGCGGGAGCGCACCATGCCGGACACCAGGTCCGCGGCCGGGCCGCTGACCTGCGAGCCGAGCAGGCGCCGGGCCAGGTCGGCCTTGGCCTCACCGGCCTGCGCCGGGTCGGTGAGGACCCGACGCAGCGACACCTCGCGGTCGAGCAGCGCGGTGACGGCGGCCAGCTCACCGGCGAGCGAGCCGGCGTCCACGGACGTGGAGTCCGTCAGCGCGTCGAGACGCTCACGTGCGGCTGCCAGGGCCTCGCGGCTCGCTCCGTTCATCGCGCGGCCTCGGCCTTCTGGTCGAGCTCGTCGAGGAAGCGGTCGATCACGCGGCTCTGCCGGGCGTGGTCCTCGAGGGACTCGCCGACGAGCTTGCCGGCCAGGTCGGTGGCGAGCTTGCCGACGTCCTGGCGCAGCGAGGACGCGGCGGCCTTGCGGTCGGCCTCGATCTGGGCGTGGCCGGCGGCGACGATCTCCTCGCGCTGGCGCTGGCCCTCGGCCCGCATCTCGGCGATGAGCGCGGCACCCTGCTCCTGCGCCTCCTGGCGCAGACGCGCGGCCTCGTGCCGGGCCTCGGCGAGCTGAGCCTTGTACTGCTCAAGGACGCTCTGGGCCTCGACCTTCATGGCCTCGGCCTCTTCGATACCGCCTTCGATCGCCGTGCGGCGCTCCTCCAGAACCTTGTTGATGTTCGGGAGCAGCTTCTTCCAGAAGAAGAAGAACACGATGGCGAAGGCGATGGTGCCGACGAGCAGCTCGGGGCCCGGAGGAATGAGCGGGCTCTGCTCCTCCTCGGCCGCCAGCTGTACCAGGTTGGCGATCACATCAGTGCCTTTCGTCGAAACGTGCCGGGTAAGGAGTGATTACTTACCGAACACGAACGGCATAACGATGCCGATGAGGGCGAGCGCCTCACAGAAGGCGAAGCCGAGGATCTGGTTGGCGCGGATCAGGCCGGCCGCCTCGGGCTGACGGGCGAGGGCCTGGGTGCCCTGGCCGAAGATGATGCCGACGCCGATGCCGGGGCCGATGGCGGCGAGGCCGTAGCCGATGGAGCCGAGCGAACCGGAGACAGCGGCGAGGGTCTCAGTGGCAGCCATGCTGATTCTTCCTTCTCTTTCTTGGACCGGCGGGGGTTGGCCACCGGACGTTCTGGGGCTGAGGGGCGGGAGGTGCTCAGTGGTGCTCGGCGAGCGCGCCCTGGATGTACGAGCAGGCCAGCAGTACGAAGACGTACGCCTGGACGGCCTGCACGAAAAGCTCGAAGACGATCATGGCCATCGTCATGGCGAAGGAGATACCGGCGGCCGGGATCATCCAGCTGTTCAGCAGGTACCAGGAGGCGACGGTGAACATCACCAGCATCAGGTGACCGGCGAACATGTTGGCGAACAGTCGTACCGCGTGCGTGAACGGCCGGACCAGCAGGTTCGAGAAGAACTCGATGACCATGACGAGCGGCAGCACGGAGCCCAGCGACTTGTCGTAGCCGGTGAAGTTCTTGAAGGCGCCCACGAAGCCGTGCCGCTTGAAGGTCAGTCCGACCCACGTGACGTAGACGATCGCGGCCAGCACCATCGGGTACGCGATGATCGACGACACCGGGAACTGGGCCAGCGGGATCACGGACCAGATGTTCATGATCCAGATGAAGAAGAACAGCGAGACCATGAAGGGGACGTACTTCTCGCCCTCCTTCTTGCCGAGGGTCTCGTAGACGATGCCGCGGCGGACGAAGTCGTAGCCGGCCTCACCGACCATCTGCAGCTTGCCCGGCACCACCTTGGCCTTGCCGAAGGCCGCCCAGAAGAAGCCGACGACGAGGACGGTGGTGATGAGCGCGAGCAGCATCACCTTGTTGAACTCGAACCCTCCGACCGTGGCGATCGGCTTGAAGAGGAACGAGTGCAGGCCCGGAGCCGGAAAACCACACCCGTTGTCGGACATGATCCGACAGCTCCAGTCAAAGGCGAGCTGGGTCTGGTCAGCACTCACCACGGGCTCCTTCGGCGTGACGCATAGGTACGGCAACCTCGTTGTGTCGGCGCGGCACAGGTCCGCGGGTCGGCACCGGACAGGTGTTACGGATGTGGGGGCGGCTGGGGGGCATCGAGCCTCGCGATCGCTCAGGCGTCAGCTCGGATGCCCGCGCCCGCGATGCCGCAGTTGGCACCGGACGATAGCAGGAGTTCTCACCGGTCTTTATCGCGCCCCTACCCGTCACGACGACGGCCCCGTCTTCTCGGACTTGTCGCTCTTCTCCGGGTCCGGATCGACGTAGAAGAGTTTGGCCTTCATGTGCGCACGGGCCTGCGCGGCCATCCACACGAGCGTCGCCACGACGAGCGAGATCGCGAACGTCTTCGGATCGAAGAGCGAGGTGTCCTTGAAGATCGCGACGAAGATCATGAGCAGCAGGAGCTGTGCCACGTAGAGCATCAGCCCCATGGCCTGGAACAACTGCGGGAGCGATTTCGCCGTCCACTGCAGGACGTACAGGCCGATCCCCATGAACAGGACGGCGAGCACGACCCCCACGGCCGCACCGAGGGCACCCTTGCCGCCGGCCACCGCAGCACTGACGGCGACGGCGACCGCGCCGGCAGCCGCTGTGGGCACAGCGCACTGCAGAAGGTTCCGGGCGTCATGGGACGGCATGGCGGCAGCTCCGCTTTTCGCAGGGGGCAGGGTGTCGTCATGGACGAGCGTAGACCCCCGGGCCGAGTGAGAATTCCTCGTGCCGGTGAACCGTCGCACTACGGCTCTTCGGCTCTCTCCGGGGTTCTCGTGAACGGTATCACAAACTATTTGATGCAGTCTTTACCTGTTTGGTGTGCCCGCTGTCACACATGAGAATGAATCCGCGCGCCTGAGCAAGAACCGGACTCGTTTGTCTGATATTGGGGCGATACATACACCCAACACCGTCCCATCGGGACCCCACGACTTGGCAATGCTCTAGTCGGATTCTTACCTTGGCCGTGACCGGTCGGCCAGGCGTGCGCGGGGTCCGACGGCGGTCGCGCCGTTGACGCCGGAGACGCCCGCGGCGACCGGGGTGCGGTGGTCGTCGGCGGCCTCCTCCGGGTCCGCCGGGGCCGACGCGTCCGGGGCGTCCGGGGCGGCGGCCGGGGCCGCCCGGCGGCGCCGGTAGCGCGGTGGCACGAAGGCCTCCGCCCAGCGCGGGGTGCGCGGGGTGAAGCGGGGCAGCAGGAGCAGGACCAGGCCGAGCGTGGAGAGGACGACGACGCTCAGCACGATCCACATCGACGCCGAGTTCACGGAGTAGGTCAGCGCGCCGAAGGCGATCAGCGCCGACCAGAAGTACATGATCAGCACCGCCCGGCTGTGCGAATGGCCGATCTCCAGCAGCCGGTGGTGCAGGTGGCCCCGGTCCGCCGCGAACGGCGACTGGCCGCGCCAGGTGCGCCGCACGATCGCCAGGATCAGGTCGGCGGCCGGCACCGCGATGATGGTCAGCGGCAGGATCAGCGGGATGTAGACCGGCACCGTCTGGTGCACGGCCTCCTTCTCCGAACCGGCGAACAGCTTCAGCGCGTCCGGGTCGACCTGCCCGGTGACGGAGATCGCGCCGGCGGCCAGGACGAGCCCGATGAGCATCGATCCGGAGTCGCCCATGAAGATCCGCGCCGGGTGCATGTTGTGCGGCAGGAAGCCCAGGCACATGCCCATCAGGATGGCCGCGAACAGCGTCGCCGGGGCGGCGGCCTCGATGCCGTACGAGTACCAGATGCGGTAGGCGTACAGGAAGAACGCCGCCGCCGCGATGCACACCATGCCGGCCGCGAGCCCGTCCAGGCCGTCCACGAAGTTGACCGCGTTGATGGTGATGACGACCAGCGCCACCGTGAGCAGGGTGCCCTGCCACTGGGTCAGCGCGACCGAGCCGACGCCCGGGATCGGCAGCCACAGGATCGTCAGACCCTGCATGACCATCACACCGGCGGCGATCATCTGACCGCCGAGCTTGATCAGGGCGTCGATCTCGAACTTGTCGTCCAGCACGCCGATCAGCCAGATCAGCGCCGCCCCGGAGAGCAGCGCCCGCGGCTCGTTGGACTTCTCGAAGAGCTGGCTGAGGTTGGTGAGGTGGTCGGCGGTCAGCAGGCCCGCGCACAGGCCGAAGAACATGGCGATACCGCCGAGCCGCGGAGTGGGTTCCCGGTGCACGTCACGTGCCCGGATCTCCGGCATCGCCCCGGCCACGATCGCGAACTTGCGTACCGGACCGGTCAGCAGGTACGTCACCGCAGCCGTGATGCAGAGCGTCAGCAGGTATTCACGCACGGGCTTCCCCACAGATCTCGCTGGCCATCACAGCCCCACACCCTAGCGAGGCACGCATACGGGTGGAGACTTCCGGGTACCGACGATGGTTGCACGCGTGACGGCGGGGCCGTGCCGTCCACCCCGCGGCCGGCCCGGTCAACGGTCCCGCGGCCGGCCCGGTCAACGGGGATACGGCGGGAACGCCGCGGCCAGTTCCCGTACGTCCTCCCGGGCCCGCGCGGGCTCGGTGCCGCCCCGCAGGACGCTCGCCAGCAGTCCCGCGACGAGCGTCATCTCCGGCGCCCCCATGCCCTGCGTGGTGACCGCCGCCGTGCCCAGGCGCAGCCCCCGGCCGTCGTCGTGCGGCAGCGCGCAGCAGTCCAGGACGAGCCCGGCCGCCGCGAGCCGGCCACGCGCGGTGCGTCCGTCGACGCCGAGCGGCGCCGGGTCGGCGGTGATCAGGTGGGTGTCGGTGCCGCCGGTGGTGACGACGAGGCCTTCGGCGGCCAGCGCGGCGGCCAGCGTCCGCGCGTTGGCGACCACCTGGTGCGCGTACGCGGCGAACTCCGGCGTCGCCGCCTCCCCGAACGCGACCGCCTTGGCCGCCACGGCGTTCATCTGGGCGCCGCCCTGGGTGAAGGGGAAGACGGCGCGGTCGACGCGCTCGGCCAGTCCGCCGCCGCACAGGATCATCCCGCCGCGCGGGCCGCGCAGCACCTTGTGCGTCGTCGCGCACACGATGTCCGCGTACGGCACCGGACTGGGCGCCGCTCCCCCGGCGACCAGGCCGATGGGGTGGGCGGCGTCCGCGATGAGGTAGGCGCCGACCTCGTCGGCGACCTCGCGGAAGAAGGCGTAGTCGAGGTGGCGCGGATAGGCGATGGAGCCGCAGACGATCGCCTTGGGACGGTGGGCGCGGGCGAGGGCGCGGACCTGGTCGTGGTCGATGAGCCCGCTCTCCGCGTCCACGCCGTAGCCGACGAAGTCGAACCAGCGGCCGGAGAAGTTGGTGGGCGAGCCGTGGGTGAGGTGACCGCCGTACGGCAGGCCGAGGGCGAGCACGGTGTCACCGGGGCGCAGCAGGACGGCGTACGCGGCGAGCACGGCGGACGAGCCGGAGTGCGCCTGCACGTTGGCGTGCTCGGCGCCGAACAGCGCCTTGGCCCGCTCCACGGCGAGGCGCTCGGCGGCGTCGACGACCTCGCAGCCGCCGTGGTGCCGGCTGCCGGGGTAGCCCTCGGCGTACTTGTTGGCCAGCGGTGAGCCGAGGACGGCCAGCACGGCCGGCGACATGAAGTTCTCGGCGGCGATCAGCTGGAGCGTGCCCGACTGCCGCTCCCGCTCCCCGAGCAGCACATCGGCCAGCTCGGGATCCTGCCGCCGCACCACATCGGCCTCAAGGGCGTGCCCGACCGTCATAACGCCCAATGTAGGCCGCACACCCCGAAAACGCCCCCGCTGCCGCGTCCTGCGCGCCGCCGCGGGCAGCCGGACGGCCTACGCCCGGGCGGGCACCCCGGTCAGCGCGGTGACGACCGGGTCCAGCGCCTGGTGTATCTCGTCCCCGATCGACCGGAAGAACGTCAGCGGCGCCCCGTACGGGTCGTGCACCTCGTCCGCCTCGGCGGTCGGCGCCAGCAGCCACCCGCGGAGGGCCGCGGCGGCCCGCACCAGCGCACGCGCCCGCATGACCAGCCCCTCGTCCAGGGGCGGCAGGGTCGCCGGGTCGATGGCGTTGACCAGCCGCGTGAACTCCTTGAGCGTGAACGTCCGCAGCCCCGCCGAGTGCCCCATCGAGATGACCTGCGCCCGGTGGTCCCGCGTGGCCGTCAGCACCAGGTCCGCCCGGATCACGTGCTCGTCCAGCAGTTCCCGTCCCACGAACCCCGAGGCGTCCGCCCCGAACTCCGCCAGCACGGTCTCCGCGTGGGCCTCCATGGGCGCGCCCTCGTGCCCCCAGGTCCCCGCGCTCTCCACGATCAGCCCGCCGCCCAGGATCCCCAGCCGCTGGCTCACGAAATGCCGGGTCAGCCGCTCGGTGATGGGCGAGCGGCACACGTTTCCGGTACTGACGTGGAGGATGCGGAAGGTGTCGCGCGGAAACCCGAAGGTCGTCGTGATCTCCGCACTGGATTCCCCGTTGCCTATGCCACGCCCCGACTCGGGGGCCGTCAATTCGCCACCTCGAGGTCGGGTACCACCTTGCGCAGTTCCTCCGGCGAGATCGCTCCCTCGCGCAGCAGCACGGGCACGGGCCGGGTCACGTCGACGATCGAGGAGGGCACGTTGCCGGGCGTGGGCCCGCCGTCCAGGTACACGGAGACGGAGTCGCCGAGCATCTCCTGCGCGGCGTCGCAGTTCTCCGGGGCCGGGTGACCGGTGAGGTTCGCGGACGAGACGGCCATGGGGCCGACCTCGGTGAGCAGCTCGATGGCGACCGGGTGCAGCGGCATCCGCACGGCGACCGTGCCCCGGGTGTCCCCGAGGTCCCACTGCAGCGACGGCTGGTGCCGGGCGACCAGCGTCAGCGCGCCCGGCCAGAACGCGTCGACCAGCTCCCAGGCCAGCTCCGAGAAGTCGGTGACCAGGCCGTGCAGGGTGTTCGGGGAGCCGATGAGGACGGGCGTGGGCATGTTGCGGCCCCGGCCCTTGGCCTCCAGCAGGTCGGCGACGGCCTCCGAGGTGAACGCGTCGGCGCCGATGCCGTACACCGTGTCCGTCGGCAGCACCACGAGCTCGCCCCGGCGGACGGCGGACGCGGCTTCGCGCAGACCGGTCGTGCGGTCGGTCGCGTCGTTGGTGTCGTATCGCCGAGCCATCTAGCGGGCCTCCTCGTACGGGTGCTGCTGGGGGATTGAAGGGTGCGGGGCGTTCACGGCATCGCCTTGCGGGCGGTGGCGAAGCGGGGGCGGTTGTTCAGGTCGGGGTGGTCGGCCGCGTCGGCCCACCCCCGTTCCTCGGCGAAGATCCACGGCACCTGCCCGCCCTGGGTGTCGGCGTGCTCGACCACGACCACCCCGCCGGGCCGCAGCAGCCGGTGCGCGGTGCGCTCCAGGCCGCGGATCAGGTCGAGGCCGTCCTCGCCCGAGAACAGCGCGAGATCGGGGTCGTAGTCGCGGGCCTCCGGCGCGACGTACTCCCACTCGGTGAGCGGGATGTACGGCGGGTTGGAGACGACCAGGTCGACCTGGCCGTCGAGGTCCGGGAAGGCCGTCAGGGCGTCTCCCTGACGCAGCTCGACCCTGGACCCCTCCATGTTCTTGCGGGTCCACCTCAGGGCGTCCTCGGACAGCTCCACGGCGTACACGCGCGAGCGCGGGACCTCCTGGGCCAGCGCCAGCGCGATGGCGCCCGAGCCGGTGCACAGGTCGACGATGCACGGCTCGACGACGTCCATCGCGCGGACGGCGTCTATCGCCCACCCGACCACCGACTCCGTCTCCGGCCGCGGCACGAACACCCCGGGGCCGACCTGGAGCTCCAGGTAGCGGAAGTAGGCGCGCCCGGTGATGTGCTGGAGCGGCTCGCGGGCCTCGCGGCGGGCGATGACCTCCCAGTACCGGGCGTCGAAGTCGGAGTCCTTCACCGTGTGCAGCTCACCGCGCTTGACGCCGTGCACGAACGCGGCGAGCTCCTCCGCGTCGGTGCGCGGCGAGGGCACGCCGGCGTCGGCGAGCCGCTGGGTGGCCTGGGCCACCTCGGCGAGCAGCAGGTTCACGACGGTCCTCCGTGCTGGGTGCGGGATTTACGCGGCGGCGAGCTTGGCGGCCGAGTCGGCGTCGACGCAGGCCTGGATCACCGCGGCGAGGTCGCCGTCCAGGACCTGGTCCAGGTTGTACGCCTTGAAGCCGACACGGTGGTCCGAGATGCGGTTCTCCGGGAAGTTGTACGTGCGGATCTTCTCGGAGCGGTCCACGGTGCGGACCTGGCTGCGACGGGCGTCGGCGGCCTCCCGCTCCGCCTCCTCCTGCGCCGCCGCGAGGAGCCTGGAGCGCAGGATACGCAGGGCCTGCTCCTTGTTCTGCAGCTGGCTCTTCTCGTTCTGGCAGGAGGCGACGACTCCGGTCGGGATGTGCGTGATGCGCACGGCGGAGTCGGTGGTGTTGACGGACTGCCCGCCGGGACCGGAGGACCGGTAGACGTCGATGCGCAGGTCGTTCGGGTTGATCTCGACGTCGACCTCCTCCGCCTCGGGGGTGACCAGGACACCCGCCGCGGAGGTGTGGATGCGGCCCTGGGACTCGGTGGCCGGCACGCGCTGCACGCGGTGCACGCCGCCCTCGTACTTCAGCCGCGCCCACACGCCCTGGCCGGGCTCGATCTGCCCGCGGGCCTTCACCGCGACCTGGACGTCCTTGTAGCCGCCCAGCTCGGACTCGGTGGCGTCGATGATCTCGGTCTTCCAGCCGACGCGCTCGGCGTAGCGCAGGTACATGCGCAGCAGGTCGCCGGCGAAGAGGGCGGACTCGTCGCCGCCCGCGCCCGCCTTGATCTCGAGGATGACGTCCTTGTCGTCGCTGGGGTCGCGCGGGACCAGCAGCAGGCGGAGCTTCTCGGTGAGCTCCTCGCGCTGCTTCTCCAGGTCCTTGACCTCGGCGGCGAAGTCGGGGTCGTCTGCGGCCAGTTCGCGCGCGGTCTCGATGTCGTCGCCCGTCTGCTTCCAGGAGCGGTACGTGGCGACGATCGGGGTGAGCTCGGCGTAGCGCTTGTTCAGCTTGCGCGCATTGGCCTGGTCGGCGTGGACCGACGGGTCGGCGAGCTTCTTCTCCAGGTCGGCGTGCTCGGCGACGAGTTCCTCGACGGCCTCGAACATCTTGGGCTCCTGCTGGTACGTGGGTGAAGGGGCGGACGACCAAAAACGCCGGTCCCGGCCGCGCCCCGGGCGGGGCGCTGCCGTGGACCGGCGGTTGGAGGCTCGCTACTTCTTGGAGCCGGCGGCCTTGCCGAAGCGGGCCTCGAAGCGGGCCACACGGCCACCGGTGTCGAGGATCTTCTGCTTGCCCGTGTAGAACGGGTGGCACTCGGAGCAGACCTCGGCACGGATGGTGCCGCTGTCGATGGTGCTGCGAGTGGTGAACGACGCGCCGCAGGTGCAGCTGACCTGCGTCTCGACGTACTCGGGGTGAATGTCGCGCTTCAAGGTGTCTCCTAGGTTCGGGAGGGCGCCGGGTCGCATCCGCGGGGTGCGGGAGCGTGAACCGGAGCCGATACACCAGTCTGCCAGGACTGGCGTCCTCACCCAAAACCGGGGCTTCGCGTGATGTATTCCCCGTGGTCCGGCCGGGGCCCGCCGTCCCCCTCAGGGGGCGTCCACGACGTCCTCCGCCCCTCCCGCGGCCGGGTTCCCGGTGGCGCTCCCCGGGATCGGCCGGTCGTTCCTCAGGGCGTCCCACACCTGCCGGGCCCCGGTCTCCTCCACCAGGACCCGGTTGCCGTCCGCCGGGTCGTACCGGACCGGCAGGGTGACCATCCGCAGGCCGGCGGGGTCGATGTTCCGCAGGCCGGCCGCGAAGGACATCAGGGAGTCGACCGAGCCCAGGCCGGAGTCGGTGGTGACGGCCTCGGTGGCGGTGTCGGCGAGGCCGTACAGCTTCTCGGGGCCGGTGAGGACGCCGATCTCCCCGACCTGCCGCGCCAGGGCCCTGACGAAGGCCTGCTGGAGCCGGATGCGGCCGAGGTCGGAGCCGTCGCCGACGCCGTGCCGGGTGCGCACCAGGCCGAGGGCCTGCGCGCCGTCGAGCCGGTGGGTGCCGGCCTCGAGGTCCAGGTGGCTGTCGGGGTCGTCGATGTCCTCACCGGTGGTGACCTCGACGCCGCCGAGTTCGTCGACGAGCTCGCGGAATCCGGTGAAGTCGACCTCCAGGTAGTGGTCCATGCGCAGGTCGGTGAGCGACTCGACGGTCTTCACCGCGCAGGCCGCTCCGCCCGTGGCGTAGGCGGAGTTGAACATCACGCCGCGCGCCGCGGGGTGGGTGCCGCCGTCGGCGTCGGTGCACGCGGGGCGGTCGACGAGGGTGTCGCGCGGGACGGAGACCACGCTCGCCCTCGTGCGGCCCTCGTGGACGTGCACGATCATCGCGGTGTCGGAGCGGGCGCCGCCGGCGTCGGTGCCGCCGCCGAGCTCCCCGTTGTCGCCGGAGCGGGTGTCGGAGCCGAGGACCAGGATGTTCTCGGAGCCGTCGTCGGCCTTCCCGGGCCGGTCGGCGCCGAGGATCCGGTCGATGTCGACGCTCGCGAGGTTGCCGTCGAGCCCGGCGTACAGGTATCCGGCGCCCGCGCCGCCCAGGGCGACGACGCCGGCGGCGGTCCAGGCCGCGGCCTTCAGGACCCGGTGCCGTCGGGTGCGCGCTCCGGGCCGGTGGTGCGCGCCCCGGTGGTCCGGTGTGCTCTGGGCGGACATGTGCTCCTCGGCTCGTCCTTCGGCCGGTCGCCCCGTGCAGCCGGTGCCGGACCCGACCCGCACGGCCGTACGCCCTCCATCGTCCCGCCGTCGGGGCGGAAGGGGAAACGCGGGGACAGCTTCGCACGGCGGGCCGCGCCGGGCCCGGACGCGGCGGACGGCGCCGTGGCGGGGCTCTCCCCGTATGCGAGGGCGGCGGCACGCGAAAGGGCCGCTCCCCGGGGGGAGCGGCCCTTTCGGTGGCGGGTCCGACGTCAGTCGCCGTTGCCCGGCGCCGGCGTCGTCTTCTGGATCTGCATCAGGAACTCGGCGTTCGACTTGGTCTGCTTCATCTTGTCGAGGAGCAGTTCGATCGCCTGCTGCGAGTCGAGCGCGTGCAGCACGCGGCGCAGCTTCCAGACGATGGCCAGCTCGTCGCTGCCGAGCAGGATCTCCTCCTTGCGGGTGCCGGACGCGTCCACGTCCACCGCCGGGAAGATGCGCTTGTCGGCGAGCTTCCGGTCGAGCTTGAGCTCCATGTTGCCGGTGCCCTTGAACTCCTCGAAGATCACCTCGTCCATGCGGGACCCGGTGTCCACCAGGGCGGTGGCGAGGATGGTCAGCGAACCGCCGTCCTCGATGTTGCGGGCCGCACCGAAGAACCGCTTCGGCGGGTACAGGGCGGTCGAGTCGACACCACCGGACAGGATGCGTCCGGAGGCCGGGGCGGCGAGGTTGTACGCACGGCCCAGACGGGTGATCGAGTCGAGCAGCACGACGACGTCGTGACCCAGCTCCACCAGGCGCTTGGCGCGCTCGATGGCGAGCTCGGCGACCGTGGTGTGGTCCTCGGCCGGGCGGTCGAAGGTCGAGGAGATGACCTCGCCCTTGACCGACCGCTGCATGTCGGTGACCTCTTCCGGACGCTCGTCGACCAGGACGACCATCAGGTGGCACTCGGGGTTGTTGTGGGTGATCGCGTTGGCGACCGCCTGCATGATCATGGTCTTGCCGGTCTTCGGCGGGGCCACGATCAGACCGCGCTGGCCCTTGCCGATCGGCGACACGAGGTCGATGATCCGGGTGGTCAGCACGCCCGGGTCCGTCTCCAGACGGAGGCGGTCCTGCGGGTACAGCGGGGTGAGCTTGTTGAACTCCGGGCGGCCGCGGCCGTGTTCGGGCGCCATGCCGTTGACGGAGTCGAGGCGGACCAGCGCGTTGAACTTCTCGCGGCGCTCGCCCTCCTTGGGCTGGCGCACGGCACCGGTGACGTGGTCGCCCTTGCGCAGGCCGTTCTTGCGGACCTGGGCGAGGGAGACGTACACGTCGTTGGGGCCCGGCAGGTAGCCGGAGGTCCGGATGAACGCGTAGTTGTCGAGGATGTCGAGGATGCCGGCGACCGGGATCAGGACGTCGTCGTCGGTGAGCTGCGGCTCGGGGGCCATGTCGTCGCGGCCCCGACGGCCACGGCGGTCGCGGTAGCGCCCGCGGCGGCCGCGGCGGCCGCCCTCGAAGTCGTCGTCGTCGTGCTGGCGGTCCTGCCGGCCGCCGCCCTGCTGGTTCTGCTGACGGCCCTGGCCGCCCTGGCCCTGCTGGTCGTCGCCCTTGCCCCGGCGGTCCCCGCGCTCACCGCGGTCACCACGCTCGCCGCGGTCACGGTCGCGGCCACGCTCACGGCGGTCGCGGCGGCGGCCCTCGCCGCCGTCGTGGTCGGACTTGGCCTCGCCCTGCTGCTGCGTCTGCTGCGGGGCCGGGGTCTCGGCCTTGGGCTCGGCCTTCGCCTCGGCGGTGATCGTCTCGGTCGCGGTGGCGGCCGGGGCGCCCGCCTCGGCGGTGGCGCGACGGCGGCGGCGCTCGACGGGGGCGGTCTCCTCGGCCGAGGCCTTCGGGGAGGGCTGGCCCGGGATCTCGATCTGCTGCTGGGCCGCGGCCTTCTCGGCGGGGGCCTGCTCGGCCTTGGCGTCGGCCTTCTTCTCGGCGGCCTCACCCGTACGGGTCCGGGAGGTGGCGCGGCGCTTGGGCTTGGTCTCGGTGGCGGACTCGGCCTTGGCCGGGGCGGCGCCTCCGGCGGCCTGCGCCTCCTTGATGACCTCGATCAGCTGGCTCTTGCGCATGCGCGCGGTGCCCCTGATTCCGAGGCCGGACGCGACCTGCTGCAGCTCGGCCAGCACCATGCCCTCGAGGCCGGTACCGCGGCGCCGCCGGGAGCCGGCACCGGTGGCAGGCGCGGAAGCGTCCGTGGCGGGCGCGGCAGCGGTCTCCTCGACACGTGCGCCCATCAGATCGGTGGTGTCGCTCACGAAGGGTCCTTCCCTGGAGCGGACGTCGGCCTGTCTGGCTCGGCGACCGGTTGTGCTGTCCGGCATCGGTCCTTGCTGTGTGAACCGTGCCGGGGCGGTTGTCCGCCTGAGCGGCGGAAGAGATATCTGGTGATGGCGCTTCCCCTAGCCGTGGCATCCAGTGTCACGTGGCGTGGTCGCACCGGTTCCGAAGCCGGCCCCGCGGGCCGTTCAGTGTCCGCGTACGACGTACTGCCCGCGTACGTAGCAGAGAACACAGTGCGGCTTGGGGGGCTCCCGGAAGAATGTCTGTCCCGGACGGGGACACGAGGCACCTCGCCATGGTGAGGTCGGGTGCAGACTTGAGGTTAACACTACCGGATCCAACAAACATTCCCCCTCTCCAAATCCGGCAACCGTGTGTCAGGTGGCGAGCGGAAGCACGCTCGCGCCCTGCGCGTCGAGGCCGAGCCGGTTGGCGGCCCAGTCGGTGCCGGCCAGCGCTTCGACCTTGTCGGCCGTGTCCGCGTCCGCCAGCGCCATCACCGTGGGTCCGGCGCCGGAGATCACCGCGGGGATGCCGTCCCCGCGCAGCCGCTCCACCAGGGCGGCGCTCTCCGGCATGGCCGGGGCGCGGTACTCCTGGTGCAGCCGGTCCTCGGTGGCGGGCAGCAGCAGCTCGGGGCGCCTGGTCAGGGCCTCGACGAGCAGGGCGGCACGGCCCGCGTTGGCGGCGGCGTCGACGTGCGGCACGGTGCGCGGGAGCAGCCCGCGCGCGGTCTCGGTGAGGACCGGCTTGCCGGGCACGAAAACCACCGGAACGATGGAATCGGCGGGCTCCATCCTGATCGCCCGGGCCGCGCCGCCCTCCATCCAGGACAGGGTGAACCCGCCCAGCAGGCAGGCCGCGACGTTGTCGGGGTGGCCCTCGATCTCGGTGGCGAGTTCGAGGAGCGCGGTGTCGTCGAGCCTGGCCTCGGCGCCTATGGTCACGGCGCGGGCGGCGACGATCCCGGCGCAGATGGCGGCGGAGGAGGAGCCCAGACCGCGGCCGTGCGGGATGCGGTTGGCGCAGACGATCTCCAGGCCGCGCGGCTGTCCGCCGAGCAGGTCGAAGGCGGTGCGCAGGGAGCGTACGAGCAGGTGGCTCTCGTCGCGCGGGAGGGTCTCGCCGCCCTCACCGGCGATGTCGATGTGCAGCCCGGAGTCGGCCACCCGGACGACCACGTCGTCGTAGAGACCCAGCGCGAGGCCGAGGGCGTCGAAGCCCGGGCCGAGGTTGGCGCTGGTGGCGGGGACGCGCACCCGGACGGCGGCGGCGCGGAACGCGGGACCGGCCATCGCTCGAAGACTCTCCTTGAGCTGCGTGACTGTCGAATGACGTTCGACGGACATTCGGTGGACATACGAGGGCGTACGAAACCCCCTGGGATCGCCGCCGACCGGGGTGGCCGGCCGCTTTCCGGTCGCTCCGGGCCGCTTTCCGGACCACGGAGACACCGCTGTGCCGCGGCATATGCGGCGGGCGGGTTCGGTACAGCCTATCGAAGGAAGGTTCAGTGACGACATAGGGCGCACAGGAGGCGCACGATGCGTGTCGCAAGCCCCCTGTGCACCCCCCGGAGAGAACCTTCCCAGGTGGGCGCGCTCTTACGCCCCTTGTACGGGCCGTGCCGATGCCGTCCCCAGGGACTTCCCCCGGGGGGCTTCCTCCGGGGCTTCCCCCGGGCTAGACGAGGCCGAGGCGCTCGGCGGCGGTCGCCGCGTCCACGGGGACGGTGACCGGCTGCGGGGCGCCGGCGACGGCCCAGTCCGGGTCCTTCAGACCGTTGCCGGTGACGGTGCACACGATCTTCTGCCCCGGGTCGACCTTGCCCTGCTCGGCGGCCTTCAGCAGACCGGCCACCGACGCGGCGGACGCGGGCTCGACGAAGACGCCCTCCTGGGAGGCCAACAGCCGGTAGGCGCGCAGGATCTCACGGTCCGTCACCTCGTCGATGGCGCCGCCCGACTCGTCCCGCGCGGCGAGCGCGAAGTTCCACGAGGCGGGGTTGCCGATGCGGATGGCGGTGGCGATGGTCGACGGGTCCTTGACGACCTCGCCGCGCACGATCGGCGCGCTGCCGGAGGCCTGGAAGCCCCACATGCGCGGCGTCCGCGTGCTGATCTTGTCGGCGGCGTACTCCTTGTACCCCTTCCAGTACGCGGTGATGTTGCCCGCGTTGCCCACCGGCAGGACGTGGATGTCGGGCGCGTCGCCCAGCATGTCCACGATCTCGAAGGCGGCGGTCTTCTGCCCCTCGATACGCACCGGGTTGACCGAATTGACCAGCGCCACCGGGTAGTTGTCGCTCAGCGCGCGGGCCAGCGTGAGGCAGTCGTCGAAGTTGCCGTCGACCTGGAGGATCTTCGCGCCGTGGACCAGCGCCTGCCCCATCTTGCCGAGCGCGATCTTGCCCTGCGGCACGAGGACGGCGGAGACCATGCCCGCGCGCACGCCGTACGCGGCGGCGCTCGCGGAGGTGTTGCCGGTGGAGGCGCAGATGACGGCCTTGGCCCCCTCCTCCTTGGCCTTGGAGATGGCCATGGTCATGCCGCGGTCCTTGAAGGACCCGGTCGGGTTCGCGCCCTCGACCTTGAGGTGCACCTCGCAGCCCGTGCGCTCGGAGAGCACCCGCGCGGGCACGAGCGGCGTGCCGCCCTCACGGAGCGTCACGACCGGCGTGGTGTCGGATACCGGCAGACGGTCCCGGTACTCCTCGATGATGCCGCGCCACTGGTGGGTCATTGCTGGTTACTCTCCTTCAACCCGCATGATGCTGGCGACACCGCGCACGGTGTCGAGCTTGCGCAACGCCTCGACGGTCCCGTCGAGGGCCGCGTCGGACGCACGGTGCGTGACGACGACGAGCGACGCCTCGCCGTCCTTCCCCTGCTGGCGGACCGTGTCGATCGAGACACCGTGTTCCGCGAACACGGTGGCGACCTGGGCGAGGACACCCGGTTTGTCGGCCACGTCGAGGCTGATGTGGTAGCGCGTGACGACCTCGCCCATCGACGAGACGGGCAGCGCCGCGTACGCGGACTCGCCGGGCCCGGTGGTCCCGCCGAGCCGGTTGCGCCCCACGGCGACGAGGTCGCCGAGCACGGCGGAGGCGGTCGGCGCGCCGCCCGCACCCGGCCCGTAGAACATCAGCTGCCCGGAGGCGTCCGACTCGACGAACACGGCGTTGTAGGCGCCGCGCACGGAGGCGAGCGGGTGGCTGAGCGGGATCATCGCCGGATGCACCCGCGCGGTGACCGACGCGCCGTCGCCGGCCCGCTCGCAGATGGCGAGCAGCTTGATGGTGCAGCCCATCTCCTTCGCGGAGGCGAAGTCGGCGGCGGTGACCTCGGTCATGCCCTCACGGTGGACGTCGTCGAGGCGCACCCGCGTGTGGAAGGCGATCCCGGCGAGGATGGCGGCCTTGGCGGCGGCGTCGAAGCCCTCGACGTCGGCGGTGGGGTCGGCCTCGGCGTACCCGAGCGCGGTGGCCTCGTCGAGGGCCTCCTGGTAGCCGGCGCCCGTGGAGTCCATCTTGTCGAGGATGAAGTTGGTCGTCCCGTTGACGATGCCGAGCACCCGGTTGACCTTGTCCCCGGCGAGCGACTCGCGCAGCGGCCGGATCAGCGGGATGGCGCCGGCGACGGCGGCCTCGTAGTAGAGGTCCCTGCCGTGCTGCTCCGCGGCGGCGTGCAGCGCGGCACCGTCCTGGGCGAGCAGCGCCTTGTTCGCGGAGACGACGGAGGCGCCGTGCTCGAAGGCGGTGGTGATGAGCGTACGGGCGGGCTCGATCCCGCCGATGACCTCCACGACGATGTCGAGGTCGCCCCGTTTGACGAGCGCGGTGGCGTCCGTGGTGACCAGGGCCGGGTCGATGCCCTCGCGCACCTTGTCCGGCCGCCGCACGGCGACCCCGGCGAGCTCCACCGGGGCCCCGATGCGGGCGGCGAGGTCGTCGGCGTGCGTCGTCATGATGCGCGCCACCTCTGAGCCGACCACTCCACAGCCCAGCAGCGCCACCTTCAGCGGACGCGTACGCATCATCCGACCTCGATTCCTGATTACCGTCTCGGTTGCACCAGTCTCACTCACCGGACGGGGGTTTCTTTCCCCGGTCCGGATCGTGAGACATCTATTTCATTTTCACGACCGGAAAGACAGAAGATCTTCCGCCGTCCGATCACGTTCCTCGTCGCCGCTCATCCGCGCCCATCCGCGTTCGTCCGCGTTCGTCCGCACTCATCCGACATCGAGACGGAGGAGGTCCTCCTCCGTCTCCCGCCGCACGATCACCCGCGCCTCGCCGTCCCTGACGGCGACGACGGGCGGACGCAGGACGTGGTTGTAGTTGCTGGCCATGGACCGGCAGTACGCCCCGGTCGCCGGCACGGCGATCAGGTCGCCCGGCGCCAGGTCCCCCGGCAGGAAGGCGTCCTTCACCACGATGTCCCCGCTCTCGCAGTGCTTGCCGACGACCCGGCACAGCATCGGCTCGGCGTCGGAGACCCGGGAGGCCAGGACGACGCTGTACTCGGCGTCGTACAGCGCGGTCCGGATGTTGTCCGACATCCCGCCGTCCACGGAGACGTACGTCCGCAGCCCCTCCAGCTGCTTGACGGTGCCGACCTCGTAGAGCGTGAAGGCGGTGGGCCCGACGACGGCGCGCCCCGGCTCCACGGAGATCCGGGGGGTCGCCAGCCGTGCGGCCTCGCACTCCCGGGTGACGATCTCGGTCAGCGCCTTGGCGATCTCGTGCGGCTCGCGCGGGTCGTCGTCGCTGGTGTACGCGATCCCGAGGCCGCCCCCGAGGTCGATCTCGGGCAGTTCGATCCCGTGCTCGTCGCGGATGTCCTTGAGCAGGCCCACCACCCGGTGCGCGGCCACCTCGAACCCGGACATGTCGAAGATCTGCGACCCGATGTGCGAGTGGATCCCGATGAGCTCCAGCCCGTCGAGCTGCAGGGCCCGCCGCACGGCCTCCGCGGCCTGTCCCCCGGCCAGCGGGATGCCGAACTTCTGGTCCTCGTGGGCGGTGGCGATGAACTCGTGCGTGTGCGCCTCGACGCCCACGGTGACGCGGATCTGCACCCGCTGCCGCCTGCCGAGCTCCTGGGCGATGTGCGCGACGCGGACGATCTCCTGGAACGAGTCGAGCACGATCCGCCCGACCCCGGCCTCGACGGCCCGCCGGATCTCGCCGGTGGACTTGTTGTTGCCGTGGAAGGCGATCCGCTCGGCGGGCATCCCGGCGGACAGCGCGGTGGCCAGCTCGCCACCGGAACACACGTCGAGGTTCAGCCCCTCCTCGTCCAGCCACCGCACGACGGCGCGGGAGAGGAACGCCTTGCCGGCGTAGAAGACGTCGGCGTCGCCGCCGAAGGCGGTGCGCCAGGCCCGCGCCCGGGCCCGGAAGTCCTGCTCGTCGAGGAAGTAGGCGGGGGTGCCGAACTCCTCGGCGAGCCGCTTGACGCCGATCCCGCCGACGGTGAGCGCACCGTCCTCGTCACGGGTGACGGTCTCGGCCCACACCTTGGGGTCGAGGGCGTTGAGGTCGGCGGGCGGCGCGGAGTAGTGCCCCTCGGGGAGGACGTCGGCGTGACGGGGCCCGGCGGGGTGTGCGGAACGGCTCATGGTGGTCTCTCTGGACTCTCTCAGAGGTGGTCGGGTGCGTCGATGCCGAGCAGGGACAGGCCGCCGGCCAGCACCGTCCCGGCGGCGTCGGCGAGCGCGAGCCGGGCACGGTGGGCGGCCGAGGGTTTCTCCTCGCCGAGCGGCAGCACGGCGGGGAACAGGGGCAGCGCGGCATCGGCGACGGTGACGAGGTGCCGGGCGAGCCGGTCGGGCGCGCGGTGGGTGGCGGCGGCCGCGAGGATCCGGGGGTGGTCGGCGAGGGCCTGGAACAACGACGGGGCCTCCGCCACGGGACCGGGCTCGGGCCCGAACCCGAGGTCACCGGCGTTGCGCAGGAGCGCCCGGGCACGGGCGTGGGCGTACCGCACGCGGAACAGCGGGTTGCTCTCCCGCTGCACCAGGTGCTCACCGTCGATCCGCGGCCGGTCGTGCGGGGCCGGGTGCAGCAGGGCCCAGCGGGCGGCGTCGGGGCCGAGGACGAAAGGATCGGCGGGCGCGGGAACGGGCCGGACGACGGTGCCGTGCTCGTCGTCGAGCTGCTCGTCGTCGAGGTGCACGACGGCGCCCTGGGAACGGAGGATCCGGGCGAGGGCCTCGGCCTGGACGACGGCCCGCACCTCACGGGCGGCGCGGAGCCGGACGGTACGGCCGCTCAGCGCGTCACCGTGCCCGTACCGGGAACCGCACCGCAGGATCTCGCGGACGAGCCCGACGGCCCCTTCCGCGTCGGCGAGACTGATGTTGAGGAACCCGGGCCCGGTGACGACGACGTCGCTGACGCCGGGGGCCCGCAGCAGACGGGGCCGGAGGATCTCGGCGACGCGCCGGGCGGGCTGCCCCGTCGGCCGCGCGAGCTGGAGGGCGACATTGGTCGCGTAGTCCCCGCACCCCCCGGGCCCCGGAGGCGTCACACGGACCCGCTCGGGCAGGACCGCCACCCTCAGCTCCCCCTCGTCGACGGCACGGCGCACCGCGTGCAGCACGGTGCGGGAGAGCTCGACGGGGGTCACGGGACAAGCGTAGGGGAGGAGGGGGGTGGGTAGACGAATGAGTTGGGCCACGGTCCCGAGATGTGGACGGCCGCCGGTCTCCTCCGGTCTCATCCTCCCGCGTGCCCGGCCGCCGGCTCGGCGTCCCCCGGCCCGCGCACCCGCTCCAGGGGCCCCACGATCAACCGCTGGACGGTCCGGACGAGCTCCCCCGGATCGAAGGGCTTGGCGAGGAAGGCGTCCACCCCCACGTCGAGCCCGCTCTCGATCTCGTACCGGGTGCAGGCGCTCACCATGACGAGCGGAAGGTGACCGGTCCGGGCATCGGCACGCAGCCGGGCAGCCGTCCGGAACCCGTCGAGCCGCGGCATGACGACGTCGAGGGTGACGAGGTCGGGCCGCACCTCGTGGACGACTTCCAGACACTCGGCACCATCGGCCGCGGTCACGACCTCGATGCCCTCCAGCTCGAGATTGACCCTGATCAACTGCCGGATGACCTTGTTGTCGTCCACGACAAGGACCCGGCCCGACGCGCCTGGCACCACTCGAGAGTAGGTCGCCCCCGGCCACCGCGTCCGGCGTTTCCCCCATTCCGCCCCGCACGGACGGGCCTCCCTGCGGAAACGGGTTCATGACCACCCCCGGGGAGCTGGTAGTGTTCTACCCGTCGCCGCGATCACCGCGACCGACACGCCCCCGTAGCTCAGGGGATAGAGCAACGGCCTCCGGAGCCGTGTGCGCAGGTTCGAATCCTGCCGGGGGCACATTGTGAAAGTGTGCCCAAGACCCCGTCACCAGCGGAAACGCTGAGGCCGGGGTCTTCGCGTATGTGCAGGCATATGCGGGCCGAAGCGGCCGTATGTCGGGGTCCGTGGACGAGGCGTGGACGGGATCTTGGAGCATCACCGCAGGTGGGGTCCGGGAAAAGGCGAGACCGCACCAACGTCGGTCGCTCCACCCCGTAGGGATCGTCACGCCGCGGGGCCGCCGGCTCAGGCCCGGGCCCAAGCCTGACGATGACGAGCGACGCTGTACACCTGCTCCACCTGGTCAGCCGTGAGCACGCCTGAGAGTGGAGCGAGTGCCGCTACCTGGCGCTCCTCGTAGACCCGGACACTGAGCTGTGTGGCAACCACCTTCAGCTCGGAGACACCGACGAAGACGAGCACCGGCTCCACCGGTACCGGGAAGTCGCAGTAACGCTCAAGCACCCGGACGACCCGGTTGGCCTCCGCCCGGCTCTTGCGCGCGTAGGGCGCCGGTTTCCCGTGATCGACTTTCACGGAATCGTCCCCGACCCACACGGCCCTCTTGTGGTGGTGCTTCGTATTGATGCTGAACACCCCACCAGGCCCGATCAGTAAGTGATCGATATCCACTTTGTTGGCCAAGGGGATGGAGTGCAGCACACGCCAACCGTGGCGCCCCAAGCGGTTCAGCTCGGCTCCCACTCGCCGCTCCCCCTCCAACCCCTTCCGCCAGGAATCCCACTCAGTGGGTCGTCGAAGAACCCACGCGATCATTCGCTCCAACAGTCCCGGTCCGGATTCATGGAGCAGATCACGCAAGGAGGCCCCGGGAGGGTTCACGGCCAGATCGTCCGCCGGCGTCAGAGGCGGCAGCGTCGGACGCTCTGCAACCCCGGGCGCCCTGTCTGGCGAAGTCGGCTCCGTGAGCTTCTGTAAGTGCTGTGTGAGCACGGCGATCACGTTGTCGTGATACTCCGCCCGCAAAACCGTGATGTCCCCCGTCATGACATCTGCCCAACCGGCCGCAGTGCCGTCCTGCAGGTTGGCATACAGGCGATCACGCCCGTACCGCTTCCAGCGCGTGACGCGCAGCTCCACAAGGCCCCCTGTGCTCTCGCATTGATGTTGCCGACATGCCAGCAGCAAGCGAGAGGGTGCCACAAGACCACGGGGCAAGCAGCGCGGCCGAGCTCGCTCTTTCCGGATGAAGCACCGTCCCCGGTAAGGCATGAAACGACTGAGGCCCCAGGCGGCATGCCTGGAGCCTCAGTGTGGGTGCGGGTTGTCTCACTCGTACTCGCGAAGCAGATCCTCGATGCGGCGGTTGGCGACGTCCTGCCGTCCGTCGAGGCACTTCGCGTAGCGGGTCAGCAGGACCTCGACGCTGTTGCCGGCGCGCTCGGCCACCTCGGTTGGGTCAACACCTGCGTTGAGCCACGTCGACAGCGCCGAGTGCCGAAGGTCGTACGGTCGACTCGCGAGCGGTGAGGCTGCGACGGCGGGCGGAAGCGCGAGGAGCCGGGCCTCCTGCCATACGCGGTAGTAGGTCGAGGACGGGACGACCGAACCCTTCTCGCTGAAGAAGAGCCGCCCGTCGTCGGCCGTGCCGAAGGTGGCCAGGTGCTCGCGGAGCACGGCGACGAGATGGGGCGGGATGGGCACCCGCCTGATGTCCTCGGTCGGCCGGTTCTTCAGCCCGCGGTCGTCATGGGTCTCCCCCGAGTCAGTCCACTGCTTGCCGACGGACGGACGGGTCCGATGGAGCAGCGCCGAGCCCCAGCCTTGCGCGGGAAGGTTCAGGTCCGTCTCGACGAGGCCGACCGCTTCCGCCGGCCGGAGACCGCCGAAGTACATGGCGGCGAACAGACCCACGAGGCGACGACCACGGGCACGCCGGTACCCGCCTACGTAGGAAACCGCCGCCAGGAGATTCCGCGCTTGCTCCGGGTTGGCGACGACCCGCGGATCGACCTGGTTGGACACCTTCGGCTTCTGCCAGCGGACAGCCGTGATGGGGTTCTCACGCAGCTCCCCCAGGTCGACGGCGTAATTCGCGGCATTGACGAGCGTCCGACGCTTACGCCGCACGGTCTCCGCCGCTGCCGCCGTGCCGTCGAGCCTGAGCTTCAGCGAGTCGAGGACCGCGCGAGCCGTGGCCGGTTCTGCGAGATCGGCGAGCGGCCGAGACGCTTTGGACACCCAGTGGAGAACGTTCCGCACGTCGTCCGGGACTTCCCGGTCATCGGGCCCCGGCAGCACGAAGGCCCAGTTGCGCAGTGCTCTGCGGATCACCTCGTCGGACGGCCGTCCGGCGCGCTCATCGAGGAGTTCCAGCGTCACGCTGGTGAGGGCTTCGTTGATGCCGTCCCGTGTGTTGGGGGCGGCATGGGGCCACTTCATGGCGAGGTACCTGAGAGCGAAGGCGTACCACGACACGGCCGACTTCTTCTCTTCCATCGAGGCCGGAAGGCCCGATTCCGTGTCGAACTCCTCGCCGTCGCGCATCGCGCGCATGAGCTTCGTGCGGTAGTGGTCGGCAAGCGCCTTGGTCCGGAAGGACTCCGAGAAGACGTTGCCCGCAACAGACCAGCGGACCCCGTACGAGGGCGTCTTGGTGTCCCGCTTACGGACGCTCCAGACTTTCACGTCGAGAGACTTCATGCCGCCGCCTCCAACTGCCGCAGCCACGTGGTGAAGTCACTCCGCCATACCCGAAGCTCTCCGTTGGGCAGCTTGAAGGCAGCGGGCCCCTGGCCTAGCTCGCGCCAGCGGTAGAAGGTGCGCCGGGACACCCCACCCAGCTCGGCAAGGATCTGCGGAACGGTCATGAGTTCGTCTCGTCGGCGGTCCATGTCGGTTCTCCTTCCGTTCCGGGAGCGGGTTCGAGGGTGGCGGCGAGCCAGCTTTCAGCGCCGGAGAGGCCGGTTCCGGCGAAGACCCAGTGCGCGAGGACGAGAGTCGTGTCGTGGCCGGTGTCGACGGCCAGAGCGGCATGGGCGCGGCGCCATTCGGCGCGGGCGTCGCGGAGAGCGCCGAGGGTGGTGGAGTAGCGGCGGGACTTGGTGGAGAAGTGGCCGCGAAAGCCGAGCATGTGGGCCCAGGCCCGCAGACGGAGGTCTGCCAGCTCGGGGCGTGCGCCCAGGTTCCAGGCGGTGCGGATCATGCGCCGGGCGTGGTCGGTAATCCGGGCCTGGGCCAGCTCGGCGAGGAAGCGGATCGGCCGGTCGAGGGTGCCGGTCGCCGTCTCGGCGCCTTTGGTGGCGTACTTGGCGACGTACGCCGCTACGGCCCGCTCGGTCAGGTCCTGGTCGTCATTGCAGTCGGTAGACCGGATCGTACGGACGTCGAGCTGTCGGCCGAAGACGAAGGTGTGCGGCCGGCCGTCAACCTCCGGGCCGTCGACGCGAGCGGCAGTGGCGGCAGCGCGGATGGCGTCGATCAGTAGCTCGGCCGTCGCCCAGGCCGGGGGCGCGGTCTCACCGCCCTCCGGGCCGTCGATGCGGATGACCGCGTGGAAGTGGACGGCGCCCCGCTTCTGGTACTCGGCCACCTTGGCGAAGGAAACCCGGGCATGGTCGCGGAAGGCCCGCTGGGTGAGTCCGGCTCGCTTGGCGACCTCCCGGCGGAGGTAGATCGAGAAGCGTTGCCAGAGGGCCCCGGCGTGCGCGTTCCACAGCACGGCCGCTTCGTAGTCGTACGTGTCCGGGTCGAGGGGCGTGCCCAGGACCGGGTCCTGGTCGTCGTGGCGGATGCCACAGCGGCAGGGGCGATCACCGGAGGGGCGGTTGTGGACCGGGCCGAAGCCGGGGGCGGTGAAGGTGGCGAAGACGCGCGGGTGGGTGGCGACCCGTTCAGGGGTGCCCTTGCCGCCGCGGAGTCCCGCGGTGATCAGGTGGTAGGTGTCGCGGCGGTAGGTCTCGGCGCAGGCCGCGCACCGGGTGGCGCGGCGGTTGTTGCAGCGGACGAGGAGCTGGCCGGCCGGGAGGGCGGAGGAGTCCAAATGGTGCAGGATGCGGCCGATCTCGCCGGTCGTCCGGTCCACCGCGTATTCGGTGCGGTGGCCGTCGAGGCGTACCGGGCGGGTGCAGCCGCCCAGGCCGGACAGTTGGCGGCCCAGCTCGGGCAGGGTGCCGAGGGAGGCCAGCATGGAGAGTTCCGCCAGCGGAGGCGGAGTCTGCCGGGTGATGATGGGAGTTCCTTTCGGCTGTCGTGACGGTTCGGAAGGGGTGGCCCCGGGGCGGCGGGATGCTTGGCGGCTTGTTGCCGCCCCGGTGGCCGGTCAGCGCTTGTGTGCGCCGTTGGCGAGCGAGCGCAGGACCACGGCGGCGATGGCCACGGAAACGGCCGAGACGGCGACCGCCGCCAGGAGCGCGGTGAGCACGATCCCGACGACGACCACGGCGGCGACCGCGCCGGCACCGATGCCCACGTACGGGGCGACCGGACGACCGGCCGAGGCAACCGGAGCCTGCGTCTGCTGAGGCGTGACGGTGGTCGTCGGCGGAGTCGGGACGTCGGGCAGCTTGGGACGGAACACGACGGATCTCCTTGTCACTTGTGGGTGCCGTTGACGACGTCGACCCCGGAGCGGGTGCCGGATTCGATGGCGGGGGCGAGGAAGGTGTGGGAGAGCCAGAAGCCGAAGAGCGCGATCACGACGGCGACCCAGAGCCGGACGCCGAGGAACTTGATCGCGGCCCAGGCGATGACGCCCAGGACGAAGACGAGCGGCAGCGAGACGGTCACGGGAGCTCCCTCAGCGGATGGCGCAGCGGTGGGTACGGGCGGCCAGCTCGGCGGCGGCGCGGCTGTCGTAGTCCGTGGCGAAGCCGCAGCGCGGAGCCGTGCAGGCTGCGGTGTGCTTCTCGCGGCCGCGGCCGTCGTAGTAGGTGGCGACCTGCACGGGGCCGATGCGGACGACGCGGCGGAAGCGGCGGTTGGCGGTCATCAGGGGGTCTCCTTGAGGTCTTGGCCGGTGAAGTCGGTGACGTGCTCGGCCAGCCAGCGCAGGATCTCGTCGCCCTCGTAGTTGTCGGCGGCGAGGATCACGGGCTCGGCGATGAGCACGGCTTCGGTGAGGCGGTTCTGTCGGGTCAGCTCGGCGGCGCGCTTCAGCGCGCGGAGCGTGGACGGGCGCACGGGGGAAAGTCCTCCGGGTCAGGTCAGGTGGGTGGAGATGGCTTCGGCCAGCGGCAGCGGGACGCCGAGCCGGGCGCGAAGGGTCGAGGTGTCGATGGGCGTTCCGGTCCGGGCGCGGTGTTCGTCGGCGACCTTGCGCGCGAGCGTGACGAGCGCCGGCGGGACCGGGGGCGTGGAGGACGGAGCCGGTTCCGGCTCCGCAGCGGGCAACTCAGGTGCAGACGCAGGCGCTTCGGGCGCGATGGGTTCCGGGGCCGCCTCGCGTCCCCCCGTCGAGGCGTCTGCGGTTGCTCCGTGGGCGAGCAGCGTCCCGCCTAGGAAGGCGATCGCAGGCCATCCGGCGACGAGGATGCGCAGCCAGTCCGGCACGTCGTCGAGATCGAGGAGTCCGGCCGTGGCGACGTTGGCGCCGAGCGATGCGGTCAGGGCGACGAGGAACCAGCACCACCCGGCCGTTTTCGCCTCGCCGGAGCGCAGCCGCCGCCAGGCCGCGACCAACAGCAGATCGACGGAGACCGGGTAGGCCCACGCCTTCCAACCGTCCTGCCCGGCGGCCAGCGCCAGGTCGTGCAGGTGGGCGAAGGACAGCGCGGCAGCAATCAGCGCTTGGACGAGTACGGCGTCGATGCGGACGGGCAGGGCACGCACGGCGCAGCTCCTTCCGGTTCCAGGCATGGAGGGGGTAGGGACGTGGCACGGGACGGCCGTGCCGGCCGTGGGTGGGTGCGCTTACTCGGTGACCGGGCGGGCCGTGGCTATGGGCCCGGACGCCTCCACCGGCATCGGCGGGACGTACGGCCGGAAGGGGTGGAGCGCCGGTACGTCGGGGGCGAGGTCAGCCGTCGCGCGGCAGGTGGCCGCGGCGTCGGTGAGGGAGAGGTAGGGGGTGCGGATGCGGGACCAGCCGCCGGAGGTGTCGCCGACGACGGCCAGGCCGGGCAGCTCGGCGGCGATGGCGCAGGCCGCGCCGACGGCCTCAGGGGCGATGTCGCCGAGCGCCATCTTTGCCGAGGCTTCGTCGTTCACGCGGTGGCAGACGCGGCCGGTGAGCTGGGCGCGGAGCATGGTCGCACCCTTGCCCAGCTCGGAGCCGAAGCGCTGTCCGCAGACTTCGAGGTAGATGCCGGCGGCCCGACCGAGCTGGGCGAGCCGGATGAGCTGGGTGACCATCTCGTCCCGCCGCTCTTCCTCCTTCCGCGTGGCGACGAGGAAGAGTTCGGCCACCTCGTCGATGAACAGCACAATCGGGGCCGGCCGTTCGTCCTCCGGAAGTCCCCAGACGTCCGAGGTGATCAGTTCTTCCGGAGTGCCGGGCGCGATGCCCTGCCGGGCCTTGATCAGGTCGTATCGGTCCTCCATTTCCTTCACGAGTGCGGGAAGCAGCTCGGCCGCCTGGTCCGGGTCGGTCGCCAGGGCGGAGAGCCGAGGTGCGAAGGGCGCCAGCTCGACCCCGCGCTTGCAGTCGATCCCGACCAGGGCCACCGGCTGAACGGCGAGCCCGGTCAGCAGGTTCCGCAGGTACATGGACTTACCCGAGAGCGTCGCGCCGAGCACCAGCTCATGCGGTACGGCCCGGTAGTCCCGTACGAACGCGATCGCGTCCTCCCGTAACGCCACCGGGACCCGAAGCGGTCCGCCGTCCAGCCGCCGGGGCATCCGCACCTTCCGAAGCACGTCGAAGCCGACGAGCCGCAGCTCGACGACGCCCGGCTTGACGTCCCGCACGTGGACGGCGTGGACGCCCCAGGCGTGCCGGAGGCGTTCGGCGGAGGCCGCCACGTCAGCCGGCTCCTGCCCCGGAGCCAGCCGCAGCCGCATGCGCAGGCCGGTCGTAGTGGGACGGATGGCACCCCGACGAGGAGGCACCGGCCGGACCTCACGGCGGGTGGTCGCCCGGACGGCCAGCACCCGCCACCGGGACGGCTCGACGGTCAGGCCGCAGGCGTCCATGGTCGAGGAGTACGAGGCCAATAGCCGGACCACCGAGAGCGGCAGCCCGACCGTGGACCAGTACGCCGCCGGGTGGGCGTGCCGGGCGTAGGCGGCGCCGCCTATCGCAGCGAGCGAACCGCTCAGCTCGGCCCACGTCACCAGATCCGTCACGGCGGTCAGCCCGCCTGAGCCATCGAGAAGGCACCCGGAGCGACGGCGGTCGCCCGGTAGGCGATGCCGTGCCGCTCCCGGCCGTTGAAGACGCTCTGCCAAGGCCGTGCCACCAGTCCCGGGAGCGAGACCGGAGCACCGACCGTCAGGCCCTCGGTCACGCCGCTCTCCGGGACGGTGACCTGAATCAGCGACGACTCGCCCTCGTCGATGTAGACGACGCCGACGGTCATCAGCGCCTCACCGGTCATCGCATCCTTGGCGATCTCACCGGTCTGCCGGTCGCGCACCTTCGGCGCCGGGGCTTCGGTGAGCAGAATCGTGGCGGCCGAGGCGTCAACGCGGATCACACGCACAGGGATTGCTCCTTCTGAGAGTTGATCAACTTATCGACCTGACAAGTTGACTTAGCAAGTTCGAAGCTAAGGATGCCAGGTTGACTTGTCAAGCTGCTATCGCGGGGTTTCACTCCCGGACGGGGCTCAGCTCAGGCGGTAGGTGTCTTCGAGTTCCTGCCGGTCAGCGGGCAGGAGCACGTCAGCGACTTGCAAGGACCGGCCGGAGGCGTCACAGGCGACGACCAGGACACTCAGCACGGGCGTACCGTCCGGCAGATCCAGCAGTTCGGCTTCACCCGCTTCGGGCAGCCGGGCCGACACGCGCTCGACCACGTGGTCGAAGCGGACCTTCTTCCGCGTTTCGAGGTGTTCGCGGACACTCCCGCTCAGAGGCTCGTCGGCCCCCAGCTCTGTGCCCTCGACCATGCCGGCGGGGAAGTACGACGAGACCAGCTCGACAGCTTCACCGTCCTCCTCGACCAGGAAGCGACGCATGAGGACTTCGGCCTTCTTCGGCAGGCCGAGCGCCGAGGCGACCCGAGCCGGGACAGGCACACGTCCGACTTCGATCAGCCGCCCCGCACCCTGCGTCTCATCGCGCTCCAGCGCCTCACGCCCACGCCGGTCCTTCTGTTCGACGACTTCCGGTCGACCGCGGACGATCGTGCCGTACCCCTGCCGGGACTCGAGCCAGCCGTCCCGCTTCAGCAGCTCCAGCGCCCGGACGACGGTCGGGCGGGACATCCCGAAGGCCTGCACCAGCTGGTTCTCACTCGGTACGCGGGTGCCGGGCGCGTACGTGCCGTCCTCGATGCGCTGCTGAAGCGTCTGCGCCAGGCGCACGTACTTCGGTGGCTCCACTTCATACGCCATGAACGCCGCCTGTCGAGATTAGCCAAGTCAACTGGTCAACCACTCTAGGGCAACAGTAGATGCCCTAGAGTGGGGGACTTTTCAATCCCGCCAAGCATCGGCGACCACGAAGGAGACGACCGTTCCGCCGAGGTAGCTGGGCCCGGAGCGCCAGGAATCCGCGATGGAGTCGACCAGGAGCAGCCCGCGCCCGTGGGCGTCGTTCGCTTCCGGGTGCCGCAGCCGCACATTCGCCGGGAAGCCCGGGTTGTGCACGTCGACGCGGAGCGAGGTTCCCTCGCGGTACCACTCGACCCGTACCAACCACGGGTCATCCGACTTCCCATAGCAGATGGCGTTGGTCACCAGTTCCGAGATCATCAGCGTGCAGTCGTCGATCGAACAGGCCGGGTTGTACGGGGCGATGAACTTCCGGAACCAGCGCCGCGCACGAGACACGGACTCAGGCTCCGGATGCAAGGTCATCGCTCCGAGCCGCGGCGAGTCCTCACAGGGGTGGCGGTCGATCGTGTAGGCCATGCGTGCTCACTCCTTGCCGCTGCCGTCGCAGTCGAGGCAGCGCCGCTTCGACGTGGCACGGTCGCGGTCGTTGGCCGTGGAGAGCGCCAGCGCCGTTCGGGAGCCGACGCGCTTCCATCCACGCCCCCGACACCCCCGGCAAGCTAACCGCGCGCCCTGTACCGGCCGCCGACTCGTCACGTCGTGCCCCCTTCTCCTCAAGTGGCCTTAGCCACTTCCTGGATAGTGGCATTGGCCACTTGAGAGGTGCAAGCGGTTCGCCGGAACTGGCGAGTCGTCGTTAGGTGAGCGGGTAGCCCTGCTCGAACGCCCAGCGGTGCGGCGGGTAGGTGGCTTCGGCGAACTCCAGGGGACGGTCCTGGAGGTCAAAGACGACGTGATGGACGATGAGGACCGCGGAACCCGGCTCCAACCGCAGGTCGTCCGCCTCCTCGTCCGTGGCAGCACGAGCGCACATCCGGTCTTCCGCATAACTGCCTTGACGCCCCGTCATCCGCTCGACGTACATGAGCGTGCCTTCCTGGATCCGCTCGGGGTCCAAGAGCTTAGGTGCCCGCTGGCCGACATCCGCAGCGAACCACGAAGTGGACAGGTTGATCGGGCCGTCCTGGTTGTTCGTCACCCGCCGGCGGTGCACGGCTCGGCGATCCTTCACCAACCCCAGCGCCTCGACGACGTAGTCCGGAGCCTCCAGCCACCCGGTCGAGGTAATCACCGCGTACTCTCCGGGCGTGTAGATCTTCCCGGTCTGCCGTGCGCGTCCGTACAACTCGCGTGCGCGCCGGTTCACTTCGAGGCTGCGCACGTACGTCCCCGAGCCCTGACGCTTCTCGACCAGGCCCTGATGACTCAGCGCCTCCAACGACCGCGCGGCCGTGGGCCGGGACACCTTCCAGTCCGCAGCGAGCTGCCGTTCCGAGGGAACCTCGTCCCCCGGTCGCAGGTCACCCCGAAGGATCTGGTCACGGATGTAGTGGGCGATCTGGAGATACTTCGGCTGGGCCTCTTCGATCTGCGGCATCTCCCCTCCCTTCCTCGTCCAAGTGGCTATGGCCTTTGGCCACTATAGGGTGAGTGGCCAACCCGTGAACCCGTACTCTGAGCGCATGACGCGGTTGATCGTCGCAGCAGGAGGAGGGGGCGACGCAGTCGCCGCCGCCATGCTTCACGCCGCCCTCTACGGCGACAAGGGCCGGGCGGTGATCCTCACGTACGCGTGGGACCGCCTCCTGATCGACCCCCTCCCGGGGCCACGGGGAGCCGACAGCTTCACGGGACTCAAACCCGTCACTCAGTCCGTCTGGTCGGTGCCGGCCGAGGCCCAGCCGATCGCCCCGGCAGGCTCCACACTCCCCCGACTCGCGGCAGAGCTCCCGCACACACTGGCTCTGCTCGACCCGCACCACGGCGCCGAGGGCATCACTCGCCAGCTCGAAGAGCTGGTGTCCCACCTGGCGCCGGCCTCGATCGATCTGCTCGATGTCGGCGGCGACATCCTCGCCCAGGGCGACGAACCCACCCTCAAGAGCCCACTCGCCGACGCCCTCACTCTCGCCGCCTGCTGCCAGGTCAACGCGCCCATCCGGCTTCTGGTCGCAGGCCCCGGTCTGGACGGCGAGATCTCCCCCGACGACCTGCGCCCTCTGTTCGGCACTCCCGTCCACACCTTCACGGCCGAGGACGTGGAGACGATCGGCAGCATCCTGGAGTGGCACCCCTCGGAGGCCACCGCCATGCTCACCGCAACAGCCCGAGGAGCCCGCGGCATTTGCGAGGTGCGCGACGCCGGCCTTCCCGTCCCCCTCACCGACGAAGGACCCACGGTCCACGAAGTCGACCTGGACGACGCGGTCAGCCGCAACAGCCTGGCCCGCGCCATCATGACGACCGCCACCCTGGACGAAGCCGAGGCATACAGCCGCGAGATCTGCGGCTTCTCGGAGATCGACTACGAACGCAACAAGGCGGCATGGCTCACTGAGCGGCCACCGACGAAGCTGGACCCCGATGGCGTACTGTCCCGACTCGACCAGTTCCAGAGTGAGGCCCGAGCCCGCGGAGTCACCCACACGACGTTCCGCCACATCACCGAGGCCTTGAACCTCAGCGGCTCCCAGCGTGACGAGCTGCGCCGGCTTCTCATCCACAGCCGACCGGGCCAGTACGACGCCCCGCTGTGGAGCATCGGGGCATGAGCGCGTTCGCCAGTAACCTAGGCCTGGACGGCATCCGGGACGCAGCCGGCCACGACACAGAAGTCGACGTAGCCGTACACCTGCACGACGGCACCGTCAGGCTCTCGATCCTCTGGACACAAGAGATCCTGCTGAACGCCGACGATGCCTACCAGGTGGCCCAGGCACTTCAGCGCGCAGCAGAACAAGCACGCAGGATCACAGCAACCAGGGGACCGACCGGTCAACCAGCACCTGAGTCCTACTGAGTTACAACCTTCTCCACGGGTTCAAGACTCGCTGCGCTCGCTCTCGCGCCCGGCCTTCTGGAACTGCAAGCAGTCCGATCGAAGATCGAAGCTGCCGCGCACAGCGCGGCGGCGCCGGTCGGTCGCCGCCGCGCCGCCCCTCCTTGCCTTCGTCACCGGGGCCGCGCGCCGGCGCCCGCCCGCGCCCACAAGGGGGCGAAGACCGGGCCGGGGCTGAGGCGAGAAGGCGATGCCGAGGTCAGAACCCACGTCGTGGCTGGGGCGGTCGGCTCCACGGCTTTAGGCAGCCACTTTGGGGCGAGCCTCTAAGATCATGGCCCCTCCGTCGTGCTTTAACGGGCAGGTCAACAGACTGCCCGACTCGCCGGAAGCTTACGGGGCCATGATCACTCGCCCCAAAGCAGCTCCAGCCCAAAGCCGTTCCGCCGACCTCCGTCTGTGGGAATCGCTAAACGTCGCTGAAGGCATCGAGCATGCACATGTCTACAGACTGCCGACACACTCGGCCTACCGCTGCGGCAT
The DNA here is from genome assembly GCF_040302425.1 of Streptomyces sp. NPDC126497. Classification (NCBI taxonomy): domain Bacteria; kingdom Bacillati; phylum Actinomycetota; class Actinomycetes; order Kitasatosporales; family Streptomycetaceae; genus Streptomyces; species Streptomyces sp. NPDC126497. The sequence continues at coordinate 112,952 of NZ_JBEORT010000003.1, read as the reverse complement.
GGCACGAGCACGCGGATGACAACACCCACGGAGACGCAAAACGGGCATAACCACCCTTACCGGTCACCTGCCTTCATTGTCAGATGCAGCAGTTACAGTTGCGCCGTGACTGACGAAGCTGCCCTCTCCCGTACCCTCAGCGGCCCCGAGCATCAGCAAGTACGCCTTCCGACGATCAAAGCACTCATCGAGTCGGGTTGGGATCAAGGACAGCTTCGCTGGAAACCCGAGTGGCGAGTGCCCCAGTCTCCTCACGATGCTGCAAAACGGGAAGGCGGCAAGTCCTTCGCCGGCTGGCCAGTCGACCTCGCCATCTTTGATGACTCGCAGCATGCGGATGACTGGGAGCACATCCTCGCAATCTGCGAGTTCAAACAACCAACCCTCACTGAGGGCGTAAGCCAGCTGGAGATCTATCTAGCTCGCGAGCCCCGCGCCCGTATGGGCTACTGGTCCAATGGGACGGATGACGTCCGCGTATACAAGCTCGCTGACGGCACTTTCAAGAAAGTACTGAATAAGGGAATTCCACACCCTGGGGAGAACTTCTCCCAGCCGTCTGAGAAACCGTTGACCTATAGCGACTTGGTGACTCCTAAGCCTGGCCAGCTACGGGCATCTTTCAAGCGTCTACTTGATGCCATTGTCGCAGGTGACAGCAAGTCAACCCGGTCGGACTCTCAGCTCAATGAACTGTGCAACCTTCTACTGCTTAAACTGGAATCTGACTCCATCGCCTCTTACGACGATTCCAAGCCGGTAGCTTTTCAGCTTTCCCCCCTAGGGGAGACGGCCACTGCTCGATCCATGCAGGAGCAGTTCAACAAGCTAAAGAAACTACGGCCTGAGGTATTCGCCGAACACCGGGAAGGAAGCCTCGATCTAGACGACCACACCATTCAGGACGTGGTGTACGAGCTCTCCAACTTGAACCTTCTGGACGTTGGCCCAGAGGCGATTTCATCGGCATTCCAAGTTTTCCGCAGGGCTAACCTCAAGGCTGGTGAAGGTCAGTACTTCACTCCGCAGCGAGTTATCTCAGCAGCCATCAAAATGATGGACATCAGACTCGAAGACAAGATCATCGATCCCGCCTGCGGGACTGGCGGTTTCCTGACGGAAGCCTTCCTGTCTCTGGTAAGGGATATCCCTGAAGCCAAGGCAGCACAGGCTCGAACGTGGGCCCATCGTCAGGTATACGGCGTCGATAAGGACTCCATCAACGTCAAGCTGACCCGTGCGATTATGGTCGGCCTTGGCGATGGTTCCGTCAATGTTCATATTGGCGACTCTATAAGAGAAGATCGCTGGGCTAAAGACTACCAGCACCTACAGCAGCCTCTTAGTAATGAGTCCTTTACCGTGGTGATCACAAACCCTCCTTTCGGCAAGAACCTAAAGGTCAGCAAAACTGACTCGCGGCGCAATAATTACACCATCGCGGAAGCTGCGAGCCGAAAGCCGGGCGAGTACGTCGATCTGGAGATCGGCCTGATCTTCCTCGAGCGCGCCTACCGGCTCTTGATGAAAGGCGGCCGGCTAGGCATCGTTCTCCCGGAGACCTATTTCTTCTCTCCGACCTACAAATGGCTGCCGAACTGGCTTGAGGACCGCTTCGCTCTGCGGGGAGTCCTGAACATCCCAATGGAAGCCTTCCAGGGGTTCTGCCGCGCCAAAACTAACTTCTACGTCTTCGAGAAGAAGTGATCTACGATGCCGCACAAGCCAGCATGGTTCCGCGAAGATAAGGTGTTCGTTTCCTACGCGCCGACTGTAGGAATCAACAAGGACGGCGAGGAGCTGTTCGTTGTAGACCCTGAAACTGGCCTCCGGACAACCGAAATCGATGATCAAATCAAAGCTGATGTCATCGCTCTAGTTGATAACCTAGAAACCACCGACACCAGCCGGTGGATCGATGCGGGATCTCCAGAAAGCCAGCTCCTAGCCGTTCCTAATTACTTCGACGAACGATCAATCCGCGACTTCGAAGTCCTAATGGAGTCTCCAGAGTTCGAGGGCTACACAAGCAAAACGATCGGTGAGTTGATCAACTCCGGGACGCTGGAATCTTCGCATGGGCATGGAAGCCCTTCAGCGGACTTCCGTACGGGTCACGTGCCTTACATCAAGGTGTCCGACATTCGGGCTGGCCAGGTAAACATCAACCCAACCAATCGAGTACCAGATGTAGTCGCTGAAAGATTCTGGAAAGGAAAGGAATCAGGCCTCAAGGCATTCGACCTCATCACCCCTATCAGGACCAGCAAAAACATTGGCGAGTTCGCTCTGATCATGCCGGGACAGGAGCGAGTTGTCCTGACCAAAGAAGTTCTTGTTCTTCGCGCATCCGAAAATGCGCCGTTCGACAACTTCTATCTCCTTTGGGCAATGACACTCAAAGCGGTTCGGCGCCAGTGGGACCGCATCGTCTTCATGCAAACGAACCGTGAAGATGTAGGCAAGCGTTATGAGGAAATCCGCATCCCGGTTCCCCCTTCTCGCGAAGAAGCAGATAACTGTTCGAAAGCCTTCCGAAACTACTACCTCGGAACTCAGAAGCTGCGCGATAATTTCCTGAGCTACTTGGCCGGAGAAGACAAGCACTATATCTTCATGGCCTCTGCCGTAGCCTCGGTGGACGAAATCGTGGATGACAGTGACCCTGCCACTGACTGAAAGACCTTAGCGCCGGCCCCGTCTGTGAAGGCCGGGCTAGGTACGACGTGGCCTGCTTGGCTCCCTGGGCTTGCGCACACATGGACTACTCGTGACCAGTGGACAGTTACCAGGGACCTGAGCGCTGGGCCGTGCGAGGCCGCCCGACATTGACCGACAACGGCAGAAGCCCACGGCATCTGAGCTGTTCAGAGCCGTGGGCATCCTCAGCCTTGCTGGTCAGTGAGACCAGCGATCAGTAGAACCGGCTACTGGCTTGCTATGACCCCTCGACCTGGCCAGGGTATTAGTAATGCGACATAGTCCAAGTCTTGCGGGACCTAAGCGTCCCATCATCCTGGTTCAACAGGCTAAAGAAGTCACTGAAGTATGGAACATCTTGATCACCAACGCCGTCATAACCGAGTTCAATGAGCAGACGCGCCAGCCATCGCGCAATCTGCAATGTATACATCCGACACCAAGGGACAGCAGCCTCGTTTTGCATATTGACGGCAGCCGCCTTCTCGACCGTGTCGATTTCCACACCATTTACGAGTGAATCACGCACGATAGCTGCGCCATCAAACAACGAATCTATGAGCTTCGCTCGCTCTTGATCTCGCCTCCTTCGCGCCGCACTGTAGTGTCTGCGTGAAGCCTCCGCGACGACCTGCTCCCACCACCTGGCCGCTGCATCCCCACCCGGCGCTTGTACGCCACCCAGGTAATCAAGGTGGAAGTATCGACCGCTAGTTGCAAAATCTCCTAGAATCGCGACGATATTTGCGTGAATCGAACCCGCAGGTCGCCCAAATAGATCATCACCCGGGTAGCGCCTCTCACTCACCTCTTGCACGGCGTCAAACAAGCTAACAAGATCGTGGCTAAGCTTCTTCATTTCCTTGCGCGCCAGGAAATGACCACGCGTCAGCTTGGAATCAACTTGGAGAATCACCTTCCCTGCGCGCTCAAATCCGATACTCAGCGGAAAAAATGATTCAGCATACGTAGCAGTCCTCTGCGGCAAAGTCTTACCGAGCATCGTCGCACCCATCCCGATTTGAGCGGAGGCGATTGCCGCTTCGGCGGCTAGAGCGTTCCAATGTGAAGACATCATAATGAGAACTCCCTTGATCGCTCGTGATGTTACAGTCAACCGCACGACAGCAAAATTGAATTTGTGGGTACACCTCAACAAAGCCGCGGGACAGTACCAGCTAGGGGCTGTCGCAGACGCGTAGAAATCCAGTGAACCGGCTCATCTCCAGTTCCGGGACCAGTAGGTAAAGATCGTCTCAACCAGGCATGCGAACCCCACGCCCTGCCTCAGGATCAGGTCCGGCCGGACGGCGGCTCAGCAGCAGGCCGACGCCTGCGGACCATTCGTGGACCGATGAGCCTATCCCTGCTGCCTACGAAGCCCTGACCTGCTGGAATGCCTGGGTCGCACAGGCTCTCCGGAGCCGTGTGCGCAGGTTCGAATCCTGCCGGGGGCACCCAGCATGAGGTGCCCAAAGACCCCGTCACCAGCGGAAACGCTGAGGCCGGGGTCTTCGCGTATGTGCAGGCGGATGCAGCCCGGAGCGGGCGTATGTCGGGGTCCGTGGACTATTCGTGGACGGGATCGTGGGGCGTCTCCCTAGGTCAGCCCCGACAAGTGGCGGGCCCCCTGAGCGGGTCAAGAGACCGGGCAGCAGGCGTCACACGGGGTGGGCCGTCGGTGGTGCCATGCCGACAGCAACTCCCCCTGCCGACCATCAGTGATTGGAGCGAGCGACGCGGGTGCGTTGGCTACCGTCTACACATCAAGGGAACTCAGCTGAGCCCAGGGGGTGGAGATGTCCGGCGCGACCATCTCTGTGATCGTCGCAATCGTTGGTGTAGGTGGCACGTTGGCTTCGGCAGTGATCACTCAGGTCCTCGCTCAGCGGGCGGAGTTGCGGAGGCTGGAGCAAGAAGAACGGGTCCGTGTCACAGAGCAGCAGGCTTCTGAAGATCAACGCAGGATCGAGCAGCTCCGGAGCTGCTACGTTCTACTCAACGCCCATGATCGTCACTACAGAGACGCGATGCTGGCGTACGCGTACGCACTGAAATCGGGACCTGCCGACGCGGAAGCAGCGGAAGTGAGCAGTGCGCGGCGTACCCAACGAGATACCCGTGCTGAAGCTCAGTTGGTGGCAAGCGACGCGGTTCTTGAGCTTGAGAGCAAAGTGAACGCCCAGCTCACGGTCGCCTACAGGCACCTGATGGAGCTAGCAGGTATGCCGGGCTCATCCGGTCGCCAGGCGAGGCTCGACCAGGTTATTGGCCTCTTGGACTCGCTCACCCCGCAGCAGGGGCATGTGCGAGCACTTATGCGTCTAGAGGTAGGTGCCACCCAAGAGCTTCCGAACTGGTACAACCCCGATCTCGGGCTGGCGACGCACCAGCAGATCAACTCCTGACGATCTATAGCTGCGTTGCCAAAAATGTGGACCCCTGGAGGTTCCAAGGGCCCACATCTGACGTAATAGTGATCACTCGTATTCGCGCAACAAATCCTCGATCCGAAGCGTGAGTACGTCGATGCCTTCTCCGGATTGGACGCTTGGCTTGGGCTGGCACAGGAGACCCACGCCCAGGTCGTGGACCATCTCGCCGACCTTCCTACGGCGTTCCGCGACGACGACAACGCCGAGGAAACCAAGCGCTTCGACCTGCTCGCCCTGCGCTTGCAGCTTGCGGTTGTGAATGCGGACGTCGGCTATGACCGGCTGCGTGCGCAAGTCCAGGAGATCGCCTCCGCGCTGCAGGACCAATACACGATCCCGGCGGTGCGGGCCCAGCAGGAGCTGATCGACGAACTCGTCAGCGACGAGTGGCGGCAGGACGTGACCCTGCCGATGCTGGAGGCGATGCGGCGACGACTGCGCAGCCTGGTCAAGCTGATCGAGAAGACCCGCCGCAACATCGTCTATACGGACTTCGAGGATGAGCTGGGCGAGTTTAGAGTCGCACAGTTGCAGGGCACAGCCATCGGCACGGACCTGACCCGGTTCGAGCAGAAGCTCAAGATCTACCTGCGCGCGCACGAAGATCACCTGGCGATCCAGAAGATCCGTCGGAACCAGAAAGTCACGGCCACCGACCTGAGTGAGTTGGAACGGATATTCCTTGAAGCCGGCATCGGCACTGAGGCAGACCTCGATCGCACCCGGAACGCCGACGGCGGGCTCGGCATCTTCCTGCGCTCCCTGACCGGCCTGGAGCGAGAGGCCGCCCGGGACGCTTTCGAAGAATTCCAGCGGGGGCGGACCTTCTCCAGCGCCCAGCTCCGTTATGTGGATCTTCTCGTCGACTACGTGGCCCGCAACGGCATGGCCGACGTCGCCGTGCTGTACGACCCGCCGTTCAATGCCCTTGCCCCTCGCGGCCCGGAGGACCTGTTCGACGAGGCGGATATCGACAGCATGGAGTCGGTCATTAAGTCCATCCGCGCCACAGCCGTAGCCGAAGAGGGTGCCGCGTGAACCGGCAGGTCGATCTCCGGAGCTGACAGATCTACTCACGCCGGTGATCCACGTGCTGGTGTCGGGGCTCACAACACCGCCTAGGTGTGGTGGCAGGTGACGTGCTACGCACCTGCCAGACGGAGGCTTCCTCAAGCTGTTGTTCGCAGCAGCTTGCCGGACCACTGACGGTAGACTATTCGTGGACAGACCGTACCCACGAAGCTCGATAACCAGCCCGTGACGTGTCGCTATTCCGGAGACGCACTTGCCCTCCGAAGCCGTGTGCGCAGGTTCGAATCCTGCCGGGGGCACCCTGTACGAGGTGCCCAAAGGCCCCGTCATCAGCGGAAAGCTGAGAGCGGGGTCTTCGCGTATGCGCAGGCGTGTGCCGCTCGGAGCGGTCGTATGTCGGGTGCTGCGGACTGTGCGTGGGCTGGTCACGGAGCAGAGAACCGCAGGTCGAACCGGGAAAGCGCCGAGGTACGGCTACGTGGGCGGGAGCGGGCGACGCGGGACCGCGCAGCAGTGGGCGGCGGTGCCCACGCATACGTCCCAGGGCTGATGCGGTGACGCTGCGGTTACGCCCCGTGGCGGAGGCGGTGCATACCCTGGCCTGACGAAAGCGGGAGGGGACCGCGGAAGCATCAGGGGCGCCGCATTCCATCGCTGCTCGAGGAGCGTGCCGCATGCCCACCCTTGCTTCCCTCTCCGCCGACGGCCCCGCGAACGAGGGTCACTTACCCGGCCACGCTCCGGGCCGGACGGTCCCCGGGGTCCCGGGCTGGGCGAGACGCGCGGCTGCAGCGGTTGTTTGGGCATCTCTGCCGTCGGCGTTGTGGCGTCTCGCCGTAGTGCTGGGCATACCGCTCGGCCTGGGACAGTCCGAGTACGACGCGATGCTCGTACCCGGCTGGGGTCTGCTGGTGCTTCCCCTGCTGTCGCTGGCCCAGGAGGGCTTGGCCTGGCTGGCACTCGGGCTGGTCCGTCCGTGGGGTGAGGTGTGGCCGCGTTGGCTGCCGTACCTCGGAGGCCGTCCGGTCCCGGTCCTCGCCGCGGTTGTGCCGGCCGCACTCGGCGCAGTCGCCTGCAGCGTCTACGGCGTGCTTTTCGTCTGGACGACCCTGCACGCTGAAATGGACATCACGCCGTGGGGCAACTGGCTCATGACCGCCTGCTATCTGCCCGTGGCAGCCTGGGGGCCGCTGCTCGGTGCGGTAACCGTGCATTACTACAGGCGCCGCACCCGCAGGTGAGGGCCGTGCGCAGGGCCCCGCAGCGGCACGGCTGCGGGGCCCTGGCCGGCTCGCGTCACATCAGTACGTGCGCTTGACCTGAACGCTGTTCGACACCTTGTCCGCGTTCGTGGGGAGGCTCGTCACGCAGTCCCCGTCCACGACGTTGGCCTCGATCTGCTGCTCCTCCTCAGCGGTCAAGCTGTACATGTACAGGGTCCGCTCGGAGCCCACCGGCGACATGGCGGCCGACCGACGGTACGTCTTCGCCCCCTCCTTGAGTTCGGGCTCCAAGCGCGGGCAGTACAGCGTGTGCTTGGTTCCCTTGACCCCCACATTCGACATCTCGGTGATCAACACGTACTTCTCGCCGGCCGGCGGAAGACAGTTGATCTCGACCGTGATGTCGTACTCGGGACCCACCCTGGCAGGCGCCGTGAGGTCTACGCGCTGCCCCGGGCACTCCTTGACGTCGTCGGCCTTGTCATCCCCCCACATGGGGAGAACACCGATGATCGCGGCGAGGACGGCTCCGACGATGGCGAGGACACCTGTGATGATCGCCGCACGGATCTGAGCCGACCGCTTGTTGTGGTTCGGTGCCATTGACGTCCCTTCTTGCAAAGGCAGTTGACGTCCGTCGCAGTTTCCCGACGCGGGACACCACCGAGGCGGTTCCACTCGAACCAGTGCAACTAGGATCATTACGTTAAATGCTGAAGTGGAGTACATGCATTGACCGGTAGTGATCTACCGGCGCGCGCCAGGGTGTGGCCACGTCGCTGCGCCGCCGTCGGTGGGGTGACGTCAAGGGGAAGTCGAGGCCGGTGCGGTGCCCTTCCGTGCCGGTAGGCCGTGGACTGTCTGCGGACTCCTCCTGCCTGATCTTCCACGCGCAGGGCTGTGACCTGGTGCGTTGTCCGGCTATTAGAGGGCTTCCAGAGTCGTGTGCGCAGGTTCGAATCCTGCTGGGGGCACCCTGTACGAGGTGCCCGAAGACCCCGTCGCCGGCGGAAACCCTGAGGTCGGGGTCTTCGCGCGTGTGCAGGCGTGTGCTCGGAGCGGGCGTGGGCGGGATCCTGGGGCATCGCCGCAGGTGGGACGGCTCAGTGCGGCCGGGTCAGTGAGCGGGGCTCGTCTCACGGCTGCTCTCGGCCCCGCTGTCTCGTGCTGACGCCTCCGCTCCCCAGTCCCACAGGGCCTGGAGGACGGGGCCGAGGCGGTGTCCGCTCGAGGTGAGCGCGTAGCGCACTCGCGGCGGCCAGCCCGGTCTGCGGTCGCGTTCGACGACTCCGGCTTCGGCGAGCTGTGCCAGGCGGTCGGACAGCACCTTGTCCGACAGGGCGGGCAGGGCCGTGCGCAGTTCGCTGTAGGAGCGGTCGCCACGCAGCAGTTCGCGGATCACCAGCGTCGTCCAGCGGCCGTGCAGGGCGGCCAGCGCGATCTCCACGGGACATGTGGGGGTGGGTGCGGTGACGTGCGCGTGCGGGTCGTCGGGGAGTCCCGCCGGGTGACCAACCGTTCGGTGAGTCACGAGATCGCCTCCTAACGTGTGGGGCACTCCGATTCTCCCGGCCCGGAAGGACATCTGTCGATCATGCGAGCCTTGGCCGATCGGCCCGAAGAGGTGCCCGCCGTGTTCGCCGAGCGGTTCAACAGCGGCGACGCCGCCGCGTTGGCGCAGGTCTACGAGGAGGCGGCGGTGCTGGTCCCGGAGCCGGGAACACCGGCGACCGGCCCGGACCTGCACGCCGCCAACGGCCGCCTGCAGGGGCTCGGGGTTCCCATCGTGGTCCGTCCGCGACACGTGTACCGCAGCGGGGACGTGGCGCTGCTGATCGTCGACTGGGTCATCGACGGGACCGGCGGGGAAGGGCAGGCCGTGCACGTCGAGGGCACGGCCACCGACATCGCCCGGCGGGGTCCGGACGGCCGTTGGCGGTACGTCATCGACAACCCCTTCGGCACCCGCGCACAGCAGCCTCCGACCGAGGACACCGTGGAACCGTCGTTCTGAGCGAGCGCACCTGCAAAACACCGAGGTCCCTGGTGGGCGCCGGGAACCTCGGGCATGGCCGGGTGTTCCCAGTCCCCACGTGCGGAGCAGGTCCTCGATGCGGCGGTCGGCGACGTCCTGCCGTCCGTGGCGGCACTTGGCGCAGCGGGTCAGCAGGACGTCCACGCTGTTGCCGGCGCGCTCGGCCCCCTCGGTCGGGTGCCCGGTCCCGGCCCTGGGCCGAGTCAGCCGACGGCAGGCTTGCGGGCATTGAGGTGGCACAGGTTGCGGTGATAGCCGATGTGCGCCTCGTCCACCGGATGCCTGGGGTCGCGGCGGAGGGGGCGGGGTTCTCTGCCGTCTCTCGTGTCCCGGACCAGGCCGTCGGAATCGACGTAGATCTCCAAGCCGTCGAAGAGGACGTGACAGTTGGCGCACAGGCACAGGAGGTTCTGCAGTTCGTCGGGGCCGTGGTGGGGCCTGCCCAGGCCTCTTATGTGCGCCGCCTCGCTGTACGGGCGGTTCAGGTAGCGGAGCTCCGTGCCGCAGATCTGGCACCGGTCGCCCTCGAGCTGCTTGACCCTCCTGGCCAGGGCTTCGTCGCGGACGATGACGGAGCGGGTCGCGTCACGGCGCGGTGCGGGGCCGCTCGCCCGCCCGTACGCGTCCATGTCGGTACCGCCGTTCTCGTCCTCCGACAGGCTCAGCAGGCTGCCGGCTGTGGTGTATCCGGCCAGACCCATCCGCTCGAAGAGGGCCTGGTGGTCTGCGTCTTGGAGGTACGTCTCGCAGATCGTGACGATGGCGTCCAGGCGGGTCACCGGATCCCGGAGGAGAGCAGCGGCCTCTTCCGTGAGGCCGGCCTGCGGGTGGTGTGCGTCGAGGATGCTCACCTTCGGCATCTCCTTGGCCTGCTCGGCCGGTATGCCCTGGACCTCCCACAGTCCACTGCCCCGGAGGTGCCAGAACGGGTACTCCGGTGTGGCCTTCGCGTTGGGAAGGCCGAACTCGACCAGGAGCGGGCCGACCTCGTCCCGGAACTGTGGCCACGGGGTCATGCGGGGCCGCTCGTCGGCTTCGCGGGATATCGCCCACAGGAGGCTCAACGGCTGGTGACGGCTGGGGGCCGGATTCCCGGGGCCGCGGGAGACCTTGAGCTTCCGGAGCCGCTCCAGCAGGGCGGCAGGGTCGCGGGGTGTCTCCCCGGTCTCCACCTCGAAGCCGAGCTCGCGCAGGCGCCGCGCCACCGTGGCCGCACCGCCGCTGAAGTCCCCCGCGCTCAGGAAGTCGCCCGTGGCATGCCCGTGGGCGACACCGGCGATGGCCTTCGAGTCGTAGCGAAGACCGTCCAGGACCAACTCGTATGACCTGGCTCGGCCGAAGCCGTACGTCTGAAGGAAGTCGTCCCGGCCCAGACGGCGGAACTCTTCGGTCGCCGCGATGACGTCTTCGTACCTGATGTCGCCAAGCCCCATACGCCGAAGGCTAGTCGGACAGTATGACAATTCATGCGACTGTGACGAGCAGGAGGCGGAGGCGTTGTCCCTCAGCGAGCAGGGATGCGGCTACGCGTCACTGCTGGTGATGACGAGCCCGCACCGGGGCGCCCTCTGGGAGGAGCTGAGACCGATGGACCGAGGAATCGAAGAATCGAGCCGACCAGGCATGACGTCGCGCACGGGTACCGGAGGTGGCTCGAGCGCACCGAGCGACAGCTCGGGACCTGACAGGGTGAGGACGATGCAGTACTGCGAACGCCATGAGATGCACAACTGCGCCGACTGCGCTCCGCGCACACCTCGCGGCAGCGCGCCCATCACCAGCGAATGGGACAGCTGGCCGACAGCCTCGATCATCATCCACGCCAGCGGCAAGGCCCACCTTCCGGGCTGCACGCACATCGTCCCGGCCGACATCCGGCCGCCCCTCTATGGCTGGGTGCTCACCCCCTCACCCGGAGCGTGGCGTCGTCTCGCTCCCTCCAGCCCGCTCCGCGCCACCCAGGGCAACACCGAGCGGACGGCTGTGAGCCGCTGCATGAGCTGCGACGCGACGCAGTAGGGGCACTCTTCGGTGCGCGGTCCTCGGGCGGCAAGGGGACCCGCTGAGCGTCAGCCGGCGTCCGGCCATTCCTCGGGCGGCGGGGACGGTTCCGGATCTTCCTGCCGGGCCGCTTGGCGGGCGTTCTCCTCTCGCAGGGTCGTCAGCCATCGCCACAGGTCCGGCAAGGGCTGTGCGGGGCAGGCAAGGCGGTGTTCGATGCGGCAGCGCTGGAACTGGTCCGGCGGGCACACTCCGTAGACCGTCACCCGCCCGTCGGACAGTTCGATCCAGCGGTGCTCCGCCGGCACGGTGTGGGCCAGTGGGTTCATGTCCGGTTCCAGCAGCACCCAGTCGTGCTCCAGCGTCGCCACCCGTTCCTGCGCCAGCCCGCAGTACGGGCAGCGGAACCGTCCACCGTCCAGCCGCCGCGGCTCCTCCTCCAAAACCCCCATACCGTGAGAGTCGCCAGCTCGACGGCCCGGGCGTAGAGCGCGAACCGGACGGGACGCCTGGGACGGGAGTCCGTCGGCGGGGCGGAGGACGACGCGGCAGGTGCAGTCGGCAACCGACGGACGACGGCACACGGCCGAGATGCAGCGGAGCCCCCAACCTCGTGGGCCGGCGCGGAATGATCAGCACGCATCGCGGCCCTGTGGGAACCCGCCTGGTCCCTGTGGGAGGCGGCCGGCTCCGTTCGACGAGTTCCGCAGTGTCTCGTCGCCAGTGTCGACGGACATGCTCATCACGGATTCCCCCGCCCTCACGCAGCCGTCTCGGCGCAGGTCAGAGGCTCGGGCGGTCGGCAGCCATCCGGAGAGTGGGGCCCTGGCCGGGTCCGAATCCGCCGGTCTCCCTGGGCATCATCGGCTCCCCACGCCCGTGATGGGCGCATACTGGGGTTGATGACAAAGTCTGCTGCGCCCAAGCGCCATCTGCCCACCAGTCCCTTCAAGGCCCCGGTCCCGCCGCCCCTCAAGCAGTTCGCCGTGGGTGACCAGGTCACGCACGACATGTACGGCCTCGGCCGGGTCACCGGCGTCGAGGAGGGGATCGCCGCGGTCGTGGACTTCGGCTCGGCGGAACGGCGGATCCTGAGCCCGTACGCCAAGATGACCAAGCTGTAGCGCCGCCGTGGCCGGTCACAGCGCACCGGGTCCCGCACGGACCCGTACTTGAAGAGGAGCCCCTCATCGACCTGACCTCGCAGTTCTCCGCTCCGGAAGGGACGCCGCGTCCCGTTCCCGTCGTAGCGCCGCCTCCCGCGACACAGCCCTTCCACGCTCCGGACTTCGGCGACGACGAGTCCTTCTGGCCGGGGGGCGAGCCGGGAGCGGTCCCGGACGCGGGCGCCGCGTGGGCCGAGGCGGCCGGGCGCCGTCCGTGACGGTGATGGCGCGGTGCGCGTCCGCTCCCCCGGGGTGAAGCGTCCGCGTCGTCCGCCGGCCGGCGTGCCGGAGCGTGGTGTCGAGGACGGACGCCGGGCCCCCGCGCGGGGTGGTGCCGCGGGTCACGCGGGTCCCGGCCAGGTCGCCGTCACCAGCCAGTGGCGGGCCGTGAGGCGTACGCCGTCCTCCGTCTGGTAGGCGCGGAAGGCGTCGGTGGCGGCCAGGCGGGCGCGGCCGACGGCCTCGGGGGCGGCGTCGCGCAGCCAGTGGCGCATCGGGCCCCAGCCGAAGAGGAAGCCGGCGGCGTCCGTCGCGTCCGTGCCCCACATCTGCGGTACTTCGAGTGGTTCGACCTCGATCGTCTTGAACCCGGCTCCGCCCAGGACGCGTGTGGTGCGTTCCGGGTCCGCGAAGGCGGCGGGGCCCGTCTCCGTCCTCTCGGAGAAGTCGGGCAGGGTCACGTGCTCGGCGACGGCCGCGAAGACGACCGCCTGGTCCATCCGGTCGACGGACTGCGGACAGACGAAGGCCAGGCGTCCGCCCGGTCGCAGGGCGCGTCCGATGTTCGCGAACGCGGCGACCGGGTCGGCGAAGAACATGACGCCGAAGCGGCTCAGGGCGATGTCGAAGGCGGCCTCCTCGAACGGGTGCACCTGGGCGTCGGCCTGGATGTGGGAGACGTTGGTGAGGTGTTCCGCGGCGGCGCTCGCGCGGGCCCGCTCCAGCATGGGCGCGGAGAGGTCGACCCCGACGGCGCGGTGTGCGGTGCGGGCGGCCAGGCGGGTGAGGCGTCCGTTGCCGCACCCGATGTCGAGGACGCCGTCCGTCGCCCGGATGCGGGCGGTGGCCAGGAGCGGGGCGTTGACGGGGTCGTTGAGGGCGTCGTAGCGGGACTGGTGGTCGGCCCAGTGCCGGCCCTCGTAGCCGTTCCACGCCTCGGACTGGTGGGTGTTGACGATCCGGTTCTCGGCCATACGCCCCATGGTGCCGTGCCGTGCCGTGCCGTGCGCGGGGCGGCCGGGGCGCTCAAGGGGGGCCGTCCGGCCGCCGTCTTCGCCCGTGCCGGTCCGGCGGCCGTTCCCGCGCCCGGAGCGGGCGTCGACGTGATCTCGACGCGGTCGCCCGGCCGTGCCCGGGTGGGGGACCGCTCCGCGTCCGTGAGGTTCGTGTCCGGCCGGCCCGTCCCGGCCGGGGGGCGGCGAGGGCCTTGGCGGCTCCGCGGCGGGTCACGCCGAGTGCTTGCGGGACGCCGTCCTCGTCGCCGGGGTCTTCTTCGGGGACGCCTTCCCGGCCGTGTCCTTCGCCGTCGTCCGCTCCTTCTTCCCGTCCCGGCCCGTCCGCGGTGCCGGCTTCCGCGCCGAGGACGCCGTCTTCTTCTTCGCCGTCCGTGCGGACTTCCCGCCGTCGGTCCCCCCGGTGGAGGAGCGGGGTGTCCCGCGCCGCGGCGAGCGCCCGGCCCCGCCCTCCTCCTCCGGCTCACCGCGGGCCGCGCGGACGCTCCGCTCCAGGGCCGTCGTCAGGTCCAGGACCTCGACGCCGCGATCCGGTTCGGGCGCCTCGGGCAGGGCCTCGCCGGAGATCTTGGCGGCGACGACCTCCTCCACCGCCTCGCGGTACTCGTCGCGCAGGTCCTCCAGACCGACCCCGCTGAGGGCGTCCATCAGGGCGTCCGCGAGGTCCAGCTCCTTGTCGTGGAGGGTGACCTCCGCGTCGGGGGCGATCCCCTCGGGTCCGCGGACCTCGTCCGGCCAGAGCAGACCGTGCAGGGCGATCGCCCCGCCGATCACGCGGAGCATGCCCAGGCGCTCCCTGCCCCGCAGCGCGAACTTCGCGACGGCCACCCTGTTGCCGCGCTTCAGGGTCTCCCGCAGGAGCGCGTACGGCCGGGCGGCCGGCGCCCTGCCCGCCGCCAGGTAGTACGCGGTGCCCAGCTGGAGCGGGTCGATGCTGTCCTCGGGGACGAAGGTGACGATCTCGATCGTCCTGGCGGTGGGGATCGGCAGGTGGGCCAGGTCCTCGTCGGTGATCGGGATGATCGTGCCGTCCGCCTCCTCGTAGCCCCTGCTGATCTCCTGGGCGGTGACCTCGCGGTCCTCCAGCTCGCAGAACTTGCGGTGGCGGATCCGGCCGCCGTCCTCCGTGTGGATCTCGCGGAAGGGGACCGCGTGGCTCTCGGTGGCGTTCACGAGCTTGACCGGGATTCTGACCAGGCCGAACGAGATCACGCCGTTCCAGATGGATCTCATGTGCGGCACCTTTCCGGTCGCCCGTGGACCACTGCGGGGCGTTTGTCACCGTTTGCACGATATTTTCATCTTATGATGCCTGCCGTCGGGGCGGGGGGCCACGGGGGCGGCGGCTCGCGCCCGGTGATCCGGAGAAGGTGCCGCCCACGGGCCCGGCCCGGTCACCCCGTGCCGCTCACGGGAAGCGGGCCCCGTCGTCCCGGCCGGTCACAGGCGGGCCCAGGTGTTCCGGTCCCGGGCCATGGCGTACAGGGCCTCCACGTCGGCCGGCTTCAGCACTCCGCCCGTGCGGGCCAGGGTCTCCACCTCGGCGTCCGTCAGGACGCGCACCTCGCGGGGCGGGGCCGGGACCGTCACGGCCGACGCCCCGACCAGGACGAGCACCGGGCGGACCTCGGCCGTCAGGGCGTGGGAGGCGCGGTCGGCGTCGGCCCGGACCCTGCGCAGCAGGAGGCGCGGTTCGTGGCGGCCCAGGCCCACCCGGGGGTCGGCGACCGTCACCCGCCGCCTGCGGGCGTACAGGGTGTGGACGGCGTACAGGCCGCCGGGACCGATCAGCAGGTGGTGGACGCGGTCGCCGCCGGGGAGCGGGATCGAGTGCAGGGCGCGCCAGCCGGCGCCGTCCATGCGGTCCAGGGCCTCGCCCACCGTCCGCTCCGCGGCGAGCGCCCCGCGGCGCGGGTCGGGGCGGAGGCGGCGGGCCGGGCCGGAGTCGCGTTCGAGGCCGACCAGCAGCGCCTCGCCGGGGCGGTTCGGCGCGAGGTCGTCGTCGGGGTGCAGGGAGAGCCGTGCCAGCTCGGCGGGGGTGGGGACCGGGGGCGGGCCGACCGAGACCGGGCCGGTGAGGAAGGGGCCCAGCGCGGTGAGGACGCCCTCCTCGTGGTCCTCGCCGAGCAGGTTCACCCGGGCCGTCTCACGGTCGTACCAGGCGAGGTTCCTGCCGTCCGGGAGACAGACGTACAGCCTTTCGCGGCCGTGGCGCCGGGTCGGTATGACGCGCAGTCCCTCCATGCCCCATCACCCCACATCCATGGGAACAGGCAGGGGCTCCAGGGGCAAGGCGCCGGTTACCGTGGAGAGGAGCCCGGGCGGCGAGGGTGGGGAGGCACCGTTGCGTACCCGCGGGAAGCAGCCCGGCGTACCGGCTCCGGACAGTCCGTGGAACGAGATCGTGCCCGGTCTGTGGATGGGCGGACACGAGTTCCGGGGTCCCTCCGGCCGGCTGGAGCCCGCCGTGGCGAACCGGCAGTTCGATCTCGTGCAGACCCTGCTGCGGGCGCCCGGGCACGGCCCGGACCCCGGGGTCGAGCACCAGGTGTGGCCGATTCCCGACGGGCCGCTGGACGGGACGCAGCTCGCGGGCGTGATCCGGCTGGCCGAGGCGGCGTGCGAGGCGCTGGACGGCGGCCGTACGGTCCTCGTGCGCTGTCACCACGGGTACAACCGCTCGGGCCTGGTGGTCGCGCACGCGCTGGTGCGGCAGGGCAGGACCGCCGAGGCGGCGATCCGCCTGATCCGCTCCCGCCGCTCGCCCTGGGCCCTGCACAACGGTCTGTTCGTCGACTACCTCCGCGCCGGGCTGCCCACGGCGCGGCTGCTGGAGGGGCCGGCGGAGTAGGCGGGGCGGGGGGCCGTCCCCGATGGCGCAGTAGGGCGGGCGGGCGCGGGAGGCCGCTCCTAGTGTGGCGGTAAGTCACCTTCGACCCGTTTCCCCGCATGTGGAGGTACTGCCATGTCCCCGCGTCCCCCGCTCCCCCGCCGTCTGCCCATAACCCTCGCCGCCGGCGCCCTCGCCATCGCGGCCGCCGTCGCCCCCGCCGTCGCCGCCGACGACCCGAACCAGGGCGGCGGCCAGGGGAACTGGAGCCAGCAGGGCGGCAACGGCCACCAGCAGGGCGGTGGCAACCAACAGGGCGGTGGCGGAAACCAGCAAGGCGGCCACCAGCAAGCCGGCAACGGCAACAACAACCAGGGCGGTGGCGGCGGCAACCAACAGGGCGGTGGTGGAAACCAGCAAGGCGGCCACCAGCAAGCCGGCGGTGCCGGAAACCAGCAAGGCGGCAACGGCCACCAGCAAGCCGGTGGCAACCAACAGGGCGGTGGCGGCAACCAGCAAGGCGGCCACCAGCAAGCCGGCGGCGCCGGAAACCAGCAAGGCGGCAACGGCCACCAGCAGGGCGGCGGCAACAACAACCAGGGCGGCAACGGCGACGTGGGCAACCAGGCCGGCGGCCACCACGACGACCAGGGTCAGTACAAGGGTGTCGTGACGGTGAGGTCGCTGGCCCTGCGCAGCGCCCCGAACCGGGGTTCGCAGATCATCCGGTACGCCCACAAGGGCGATGTCGTCTCGATCTTCTGCAGGACCCCGGGCGACAAGGTGGCGGGCAATTCGCTCTGGTACCTCCTCACGGACGGCACCTGGGCCTGGGGCCCGGCCGCCTACATCGACACCATCGGTCCCACGCCACGCTGGTGCTGATGAGCACAGCACGCAAAGCGCACCATGTGGGTAAGTTCCGGACATGAGCAAGGCCGGTATCACCTTGGCGACGGCGGATCCGCCCGCGCCCGCCGCCCGCCGCACCGGACGCCGGGGCGTCGAACTCACCCTGATCGTCCTGGCCGTCCTGCTGTCGGTGTACGGCTACTGCGCCGTCGGCCTCGCCAGGAACGGCACCGTCCCGCCCGGCGCCGCCGGTTACGGCGCCGGGCTCGGCGTGCTCGCGCTCGTCGCCCACCTGGCGGTGCGCTGGCGCGCCCCGCACGCCGATCCGGTGCTGCTCCCCATCGGGGTGCTGCTCAACGGCCTCGGCCTGGTGCTGATCTACCGGCTCGACCTGGAGACGCCGGGCGAGCGGGCCGCCCCGGCGCAGCTGGTCTGGTCGGCCCTGGGCGTGGCGCTGTTCACCGCGGTCGTCCTGGTGCTGCGCGACCACCGGGTGCTGCGGAACTACACCTACGTCTGCGTCACCACCGCGCTGGTCCTGCTGACGGTCCCGATCCTCTTCCCGGCGGTGAACGGGGCCCGGATCTGGATCCGGGTCGCCGGTTTCTCCATCCAACCGGGTGAGTTCGCGAAGGTGCTGCTGGCGGTCTTCTTCGCCTCGTACCTCGCCGCGAACCGGGACGCCCTCACCTACGCGGGCCGCCGCGTCTGGTGGCTGCAGCTGCCCACCGGCCGGGTGCTCGGCCCGATTCTCGCCGTCTGGCTGGTCAGCGTGGGCGTACTGGTGCTGGAGCGGGACCTCGGGACGTCGCTGCTGTTCTTCGGCCTGTTCGTGGTCCTGCTGTACGTCGCCACCGGCCGCACGGGCTGGATCGCGGTGGGGCTGCTGCTGGCCTCACTGGGGGCGGTGGCGGTGGGCCGGCTGGAGTCGCACGTGCACCACAGGATCGAGACCTGGCTGCGTCCGTTCGCCTCCATCGAGGCGGGCGAGGGCCCGAACCAGCTCGCCCAGTCCCTGTTCGCCTTCGCGGAGGGCGGGACGCTCGGCACCGGACTCGGGCTCGGGCACTCGGTGCTGATCGGCTTCGCGGTCAAGTCGGACTTCATCCTGGCGACGGCCGGGGAGGAGCTGGGCCTGGCCGGACTGTCCGCGATCTTCCTGCTCTACGGGCTGCTGGTGGAGCGCGGCTACCGGGCGGGGCTGGCCCTGCGCGACCCCTTCGGCCGGCTGCTCGCGGTGGGTCTGGCCTCGCTCGTGGCGCTCCAGGTGTTCGTGATCGCGGGCGGGGTGACCGGGCTGATCCCGCTGACCGGGATGGCGATGCCCTTCCTGGCGCAGGGCGGTTCGTCGGTGGTGACCAACTGGGCGATCGTGGCGCTGCTGGTCCGGCTGAGCGACTCCGCGCGCCGGCAGGGCGACGGGGGTGCCGTCCGGTGAGCCGGCGCGTCCGGCGCGGCGGGGGCGTGCCCCGGTGACCCGGCACATCCGGCACGCCGCGCTGTTCTGCGCCCTGCTGCTGGTGGCGCTGCTGGTGAACGCCGCCCGGGTGCAGATCCTGCACGCCGAGGACTACCGGACCAACCCCGCCAACCGCCGTGACGCCATCTCCCGCTACCAGCAGCCGCGCGGCGACATCCTGGTCGACGGACGGCCGGTCACCGGCTCGCGGGACACCGGGGAGCACCTGCGCTACGAACGGACCTACCGCGACGGGCCGTTGTACGCGCCGGTGACCGGATTCGCCTCCCAGGAGTACGGGACGAGCCTGCTGGAGCACACGGAGGACGGGCTGCTGTCCGGGGCCGCCCCGGTGCTCGCGCCGCTGCCGCTGTGGAACGAGTTCACCCGCTCCCGCAACGCGGGCGGCGACGTGGTCACCACGATCGACCCGGCGGCGCAGCGGGCGGCGTACGAGGGGCTGCGCTCGCGGAAGGGGGCGGTGGCGGCGGTGGAGCCGTCGACCGGCCGGATCCTGGCGCTGGTGTCGGTCCCGTCGTACGACCCCGCGCCGCTGTCCGGGAACGGTGCGGCGGCGCGGGACGCCTGGGCGCGGCTGAACACCGATCCGGACCGGCCGATGCTGAACCGGGCGGTGCGGCGGACGTATCCGCCGGGGTCGACGTTCAAGGTGGTCACCGCGGCGGCGGCGCTGGACGCCGGGGTGGTGAAGGACCTGGACGAGCCGACGGACTCCCCCGACCCGTACACGCTGCCGGGGACGCGGACCCGGCTGACCAACGGGTCGGCGGGCTGCGAGGACGCCTCGGTGCGGGAGGCGTTCGTGTGGTCCTGCAACACGGTGTTCGCCGGGCTGGGGGTGGCCACGGGGGTGGCGGGGATGAGGGCGACGGCCGAGAGCTTCGGCTTCAACGACCCGGACGTGCGGATCCCGTTCCGGGTGGCGCGCAGCACCTTCGACACCACGGTGGACCGGGCGCAGCTCGCGCTGTCGGCGATCGGCCAGTACAACACCCGGGCGACACCGCTGCAGATGGCGATGGTCGCGGCGGCCGTGGCGGGCGGCGGGCAGGTGCGGGAGCCGTATCTGGTGGAGCGGACCACGCGGGCGGGCGGCGGCATGGTGTCGACGGCGGGTTCGCGCCCGGTGCGGCGGGCCATGCACCCGGTGACGGCGACGCGGCTGCGGGAGCTGATGCGGGGCGTGGTGGAGGACGGCACCGGCACGAGGGCCGCGATCCCCGGTGCGGTCGTCGGCGGCAAGACCGGCACCGCCCAGCACGGTCTCGGCAACTCCGGTACGCCGTACGCCTGGTTCATCTCCTGGGCGCAGGGCCGCGGGGACCTGGAGGCGAAGGTGGCGGTCGCGGTGGTGGTCGAGGACGCGGCGGCGAACCGGCGGGAGATCAGCGGCGGCGGGACGGCGGCGCCGATCGCCCGGGCGGTGATGGAGGCGGTGCTGAACTCGTAGGATAAGAAGCCCACTTGATGAGACGGGGGTGCCGGAGCGACATCGTTCCGACCTACCGTCCGGTCCATGAACGAGACCGCGTACGAACTCGCCCAGGTGAACATCGCCCGTCTCAGGGCCCCGCTGGACTCCCCGCGGTTGAAGGACTTCGTCGACGGCCTCGACCCGGTGAACGCGGACGCCGACGCCGCCGACGGCTTCGTCTGGCGCCTGCAGGGCGAGGGGGGCGACGCGACGGACATCGCCGTCTTCGGCGACTCGTGGCTGATCGTCAACATGTCGGTGTGGCGGAACACCGACGCCCTGACGGCGTTCATGTACCAGGGTCGCCACCGGGAGATGCTGGCGCGGCGCAGGGAGTGGTTCGAGCGCGTCGAGGAGGCGATGACGGCGCTGTGGTGGGTCCCGGCGGGCCACCGCCCGACGGTCGCGGAGGCGGAGTCCCGCCTCCTCCACCTGCGCACCAACGGCCCGACCCCGTACGCCTTCACCCTGCGCACGTCCTTCCCGCCGGGCGGGGCGGAGCCCCTGGCCGGCGAGGTGCCGGAGGGACTGGGCTGCTCGGCCTAGCGCCGGCGGTTGACGGCGGTGAGGTCGATGTCGACGGGGAACGGCACGGTCAGCTTGAGCCGGTCGTGGAAGATGCCCATCGGTACGTACGACGTGGTCATCGGGTCCAGTTCGTAGACGTAGACGACGGGAAGTCCGTCGTTCTGCTCGACGCGCCAGTAGTGCGGGATTCCCGCGGCCGCGTACTTCCGCGGTTTCACCTCACGATCCCGTTCCTGCGACTCCTCCGAGACGACCTCGACAGCGATCACGACGTCCTCCGGCCGGTACCAGGTCTGGTCCGGGCCGGCGTCGGCGCCGGCCCGGAACACCAGAACGTCGGGCTCCGGCCGGTTGCGTTCGTTGAGCTTGATGGTCATCTCGCGGATGACGTCCCACTCATCCGGTACCTGGGCCAGCAGGGCGTTGTCCAGCAAACGGATGACGCGTGAGTGGAAATTGGTCTGCGGACTCACGAAGACAAGGCTCCCGTCGATCAGCTCCGTGTGCGGAGGCAGGTTGGGAAGCTCGTCGAGGTCGTCCGCCGTCCAGCCGCCCACCGGGGGACGGGGCCACTCGTAGTCGTCGTCCAGCCCGTAGTCGCGTGCGGCGCTCATGATCGCTCCCATGTGCTGCAGTCTGACCGGCACCGTCAGCGTACCCAGGGCGAACGCCGGACCGGCGCTCCATGGGGTGATCCGGGGCACGCGCCGTTGACGCACCCACCGGGTGGACCGGACGTCGACAACTCCCGCGCGGGGGATTGACGAGCTTGCTGACAGGCAGTCTCATAAGTGGGTGAACCACCGGTAACCCCGAGACCCTCCGAGGTGGAACCCCATGACGACCCTGTCGGAAGCCGACGCGCTCGATGGTCTGCGGGACGCGCTCGGGATGCTCAAGGACCGGGAGCAGGTGGCCCGGCGGCTGCTCGACGCCTCCGCCAGGCACTCCTTCGACCCGGACGAGGAGCTGGACTGGGACGCGCCCTTCGAGGAGGGCAAGTGGTTCTGGCCGCCGGAACTGGTGTCGCTGTACGGCACCCCGATGTGGCGGCGGATGAGCGAGGAGCAGCGCCTCCTGCTCTCCCGGCACGAGGCGGCGGCGCTCGCCTCGCTCGGCATCTGGTTCGAGCTGATCCTGATGCAGCTGCTGGTGCGGCACGTCTACGACAAGGCCGCCACGAGCGCGCACGTGCGGTACGCGCTCACCGAGATCGAGGACGAGTGCCGGCACTCCAAGATGTTCGCCCGGCTGATCACGCGCGGCGGCACCCCGTGGTACCCGGTGAGCCGGGTCCACCAGAACCTCGGCCGGCTGTTCAAGACGGTCTCCACCACCCCGGGCTCCTTCACCGCGACCCTGCTCGGCGAGGAGGTCCTGGACTGGATGCAGCGGCTGACCTTCCCGGACGAGCGGGTCCAGCCGCTGATCCGGGGCGTCACGCGCATCCACGTCGTGGAGGAGGCGCGGCACGTGCGGTACGCCCGTGAGGAGCTGCGGCGCCAGATGGTGACCGCGCCGAAGTGGTCGCAGGAGTTCACCCGGGTCACCTCCGGGGAGTTCGCCCGGGTGTTCTCGGTGGCCTTCGTGAACCCGGAGGTCTACACGAACGTCGACCTGGACCGGCGGGAGGCGCTCGCCCAGGTCAGGGCGAGCGCCCACCGCCGGGACGTGATGCAGCAGGGGGCGAGGAGGCTCACCGACTTCCTCGACGACATCGGCGTGCTGCGCGGCGTCGGACGGAGACTGTGGCGGTCGTCGGGGCTGCTCGCGTAGCGGGGCGGGCGGATACCCTGCGGGCATGACCCCGCAGGCCTCCTCCCCCGCCTACCGGCGGCTCGGCGTCGAGGAACGCCGCAGCCAGCTGCTCGAGGTCGCGCTCTCCCTCTTCGCCCACCGCGCCCCGGAGGACGTGTCCCTGGACGACGTGGCGGAGGCGGCCGGTGTGTCGCGCCCCCTGGTGTACCGGTACTTCCCGGGCGGCAAGCAGCAGCTGTACGAGGCCGCCCTCCACTCCGCCGCCGACGAGCTGCGGCACTGCTTCGACGAGCCGCACGAGGGCCCGCTGCTGCCCCGGCTGTCCCGGGCCCTCGACCGCTACCTCGCCTTCGTCGGCCGGCACGACACCGGGTTCAGCGCGCTGCTGCAGGGCGGGAGCGTCGTGGAGACCTCCCGTACGACCGCGATCGTCGACGGCGTGCGGCGGGCCGCCGCCGAGCACATCCTCAGCCATCTCGGGGTCGCCGGGCCCGGGCCCCGGCTGCGGATGACGGTCCGGATGTGGATCACCGCCGTGGAGGCCGCCTCGCTGATCTGGCTCGACGAGGGCAAGCAGCCCCCGCCGGAGGAGCTGCGGGACTGGCTCGTTGAGCAGTTCGTGGCGGTGCTCGAGGTGACCGCGCGGCGCGACGCGCAGACCGAGGCGCTGGTGCGGGCGCTGGCCGCGGACCTCTGAGGGCCCGCGCATCGCCGACACTGGGGGCGTGAAGAGCGAAGACACCCCGTTCGAGGGCGGGCCCATGGACGGGCGCGTCCTGCCCGTGCTGCTGGGCATCACCGGGCACCCGCCGAAGACGTACCGCATCCCCGTCCCGGCCCCGGACGGCGGCCCGCCCACCGTGCTGGTCTACCGGCGGGTGCCCCGGACGCGGAGCGCGCGCACCGGCCTGACGCGGGGCTGGAAGTACCTCCACGACCCCGCGGGGCGGGCCGGCGACCGCCGGAGGTGGCCGTGGTCGAGGCCCGCGCCCGGTCCGGACGCCACGCCGGAGGGCAAGCCGGACGACACCGGCGGGTGACGGGGTTGCGCCGAACCGCGCACACTCGGCGAGCGGCCCGCGGACACCCGCCCGATGCTCGCGGTGCGGAGCGGACGAGCCGCCCCGCGCCGGAGGTGATGGCGTGTCAGGAAAGCTTCTGCGTCTGGTGTGCACGGCGACGCTGGCGGCCGGGGCCGTCCTCGCGCCCGTGCCCGCGGCGGCCGTCCCGGAGCCGGGCGGCGGCACCGGCGGGCGTTCCGTCGCCGAGCTGCTGACGGAGCTGCGGACCCTGTACCGGGAGGCCGAGAAGGCCACCGAGGCCTACAACACCACCGAGGAACGGCTGAAGCGGCAGCGCGCCGAGACCCGGCGGCTGGACCGGGCGCTCGCCCGCACCCGGCACTCCCTGCGCGACAGCCGGGGCGCGGCCGGACGGCTGGCCCGCCAGCAGTACCAGAGCGTCACCGGCATCTCCCCCTACGTACGGCTGCTGCTCGCCCGCGATCCGCAGCGGGCGCTCGATCAGGGGCACGTGATCGGACGGCTGGCGCGGGAGCGGGCGGCGACGGTGGGCCGGCTGACCGGCGACGAGCGGAAGGCGGCCGAACTGGCGCGCCGGTCCCGTAAGGCCCTCGCCGTCCGGTTCGCCCTCACCGAGCGGCGCGGGAAGGAGCGCGACGAGGTCCGCGAGCGCCTCCACGAGGTCGAGGAGCTGCTCGCCTCGCTCACCACCGAGCAGCTCACCGCGCTGGCCGAGCTGGAGCGGGCCGACGTGGCCGGGGCGCAGCGGGAACTGGTCGCCTCCGGCGCGCTGGGCGCCGGCGGCGGCGCGCCCTCCGCCGCCGGTGAGCGGGCCGTGCGGTACGCCGTGGCGCAGCTCGGGAAACCGTACGAGTGGGGCGCGGAGGGGCCCGCCGCGTACGACTGCTCGGGGCTGACCTCCGAGGCGTGGGCCGCCGCCGGGACGCCGATCCCCCGGACCAGCCAGGAGCAGTGGGCGCGGCTGGAGCGGGTGCCGCTGGACCGGCTGCGGCCGGGGGACCTCGTCGTGTACTTCCCGGAGGCCACGCACGTCGCCCTCTACCTCGGCGACGGCATGGTGGTGCAGGCGCCCCGCCCCGGCGCGCGGATCAGGGTGTCCCCGATCGCGGCCGACCCGGTGCTGGGCGCCGTGCGCCCCGACCCGGACGGGGAGCCCGTGCGGCGGTACGTGCCGCCGGAGCTCCCCGCGGGGGCGGCGGAGGGGTCCGGCGGGGGTTACGCGCCGGCCGCGCCCGAGACCTCCATCAGGTAGCCCTCGGCCTTCTTCGGGTCGTAGAAGTAGTTCTCGAAGTCGGCGGGGTCGTTGAAGCCGTTGGCGAAGCGGTCCGCGACCGGCTGGAGCTCTCCGGCGGCGCCGAGGAGGTTCAGGACGTGCTCCGGCGGCGGGGCGAGCATGGTGTTCGTCCACTTGGTGACGTGCCGGGCCGTCTCCCAGTAGCGGTCGAAGGTCTGCCGCATCCAGGCCTCGTCGAACTCCTTCTCCCCGTGTTCCAGGATCGAGGCGAGGTAGGAGGCGGCGCACTTGGAGGCCGAGTTGGAGCCCTGACCGGTGATCGGGTCGTTGGCGACGACCACGTCGGCCACGCCGAGGACGAGTCCGCCGGAGGGCAGCCTGCCGATCGGGTTGCGGACCGTGGGGGCGTAGCGGCCGGCCAGGGTGCCGCCGGCGTCGGTCAGTTCGACCTTGGTGGCCCGCGCGTACTCCCAGGGGAGGAACCTCTCCATGAGTTCCAGGGTCAGGGAGAGGTGCTCCGCCGGGTCCTTGACGTCCTTGAAGGCGTCCAGCGGGCCGCCGGGGACGCCCTCCCAGAACAGGATGTCGGCGCGGCCCGAGGTGGTGAGCGTCGGCATCACGAACATCTCGCCGACGCCGGGGACCAGGTTGCAGCGGACCGCCTCCATGTCCGGGTGTTCCGGACGCGGGCCGAGGCCGTGGACGTAGGCGACGGCCAGGGCGCGCTGCGGCTCGCTGTACGGGGACCGCTCCGGGTCGCGGGCGAACATCTGCACGAGTTCGCCCTTGCCCGCCGAGACGAGCACCAGGTCGTACGTGCGGGAGAAGTAGTCGAGGTCGCCGACCGCCGCGCCGTGGATGACCAGCTGGCCGCCGCGCTCGGCGAAGGTCTCCATCCAGCCGGCCATCTTCACCCGCTGGTCCACCGACTGCGCGAACCCGTCGAGCCGGCCCACCCAGTCGATCGCGCGCTGCGACGGGCCCGGGTCGAAGGAGCCGGGGGCCGCGACCGAGACGCCGAGCCCCTCGATCTTCGGGGCCCGGGACTCCCAGAAGTTCAGCTGGAGGTCGCGCTCGTGCTGCAGGGCGGTGTGGAACATGCACTGCGTCGACATCACCCGTCCGGTGCGGATCTCGTCCGCCGTCCGGTTGGACATCAGGGTGACCTCGTACCCGTGCGACTGGAGACCGAGGGCGAGCTGGAGACCGGACTGACCGGCTCCGACGACGAGTATCTTCCGCATACGGGGGACGCTCCTAGGGGTTACTCGGGGGTCTGGTCGAGCGCGTGGCCCACGAGGGACAAGAGGGTCTCGATCACGGAGATCCGGCGGCGCGCGTCCATGATCATGACAGGTATGTGCGCGGGGATCGTCAGTGCCTCCCGCACGTCCTCGGGGTCGAACCGCTCGGTGCCGTCGAAGTGGTTGACCGCGACGACGTACGGCAGTCCGCAGCTCTCGAAGTAGTCCAGCGCGGGCCAGCAGTCCTTCAGCCGGCGGGTGTCGGCCATGACGACCGCGCCGATCGCGCCGCGCACCAGGTCGTCCCACATGAACCAGAACCGCTGCTGGCCCGGCGTGCCGAACAGGTAGAGCACCAGGTCGTCGTCGAGCGTGATGCGGCCGAAGTCCATGGCCACCGTGGTGGTGAGCTTGTCCGGCGTGGCGGTGAGGTCGTCGGTCTCCTCGCTCGCCTCGGTCATCAGCGCCTCGGTCTGCAGGGGCGTGATCTCCGAGACGGAGGTGACCAGCGTGGTCTTGCCGACGGCGAAGCCGCCCGCCACCACTATCTTCGTGGCGACGGGTGCGCGGGTGCGGTCCGTCTGCCAGGGCAGCAGGGGCTCGTCGTCCTCGACGAGCGGGGAGACGCCGTGAGCGGCGTCAGAGACGACGGAGTCCACTCAGCACCCTTTCCAGCAGCGCGCGGTCCGGGCGGCCCGTGCCGTGGCCGGTCCCCGTCCCGTAGACACGGATCTTTCCCTGGTCCGCGAGGTCGCTCAGCAGGACGCGGACCACGCCGAGCGGCATCCTCAGCAGCGCGGCGATCTCGGCCACCGTACGCATGCGGCGGCACAGTTCGACGATGGCCCGCATCTCCGGCATCACGCGGGAGGTGAGGTTGCCGTTCGTCAGCTCCTTGCGCCCCTCGGCGGCTTCGAGGGCGGCGGTGCCGGCGGTCGCGCCGACGAACGTCTCGACGAGCAGCACGTGGCCGAAGCGGGTGCGGCCGCCGGTGAGCGAGTAGGGGCGGACCCGGGCGGGTTTGCGGTCGCCGCCGCGGACCGGGAGCTGTTTCCTGGGCTTGCTCATCGGGGACTCCCGGTGGACTCGTTCTCCAGGGACTTGCGCAGCTCGCTGCGGAGTTCGGGGGTCAGGACGTGACCGGCGCGGCCGACGAACAGGGCCATGTGGTACGCCACCACGCTCATGTCGCAGTCCGCGGCGCCGTGCACGCCGAGCAGGGAGCCGTCGCTGATGGACATCACGAACAGGCTGCCCTCGTCCATCGCCACCATCGTGTGCTTGACCGGACCGAAGTCCATCAGCTTCGAGGCGCCGACGGTGAGGCTGCCGATGCCGGAGACGACGGTGGCCAGGTCGGCGGCGGAGCCGCGGGGGCCGGTGCGTCTTCCGGTCCTCGCCTCGCGGGCCCGGTCGTTGCGGGACTCGTCGGAGGAGAGCAGGAGCAGGCCGTCGGAGGAGACGACCGCGACGGAGAGGATGCCGGGCACCTCCTCCACGAGGTTGCTCAGCAGCCAGTGCAGGTTGCGGGCCTCACTGCTCAGTCCGACAGTACTGGGCGCGGTCAACTGCTTGCCTCCTCGACGGTGCCCCCCGTGGTCTCTTCGGATGTGGCGGCCGGGACGGACGGTGCCCGGTGGTCACCGGTCCGTTCGGCGAGTTCCGCCTCGGCGTCCCGGCGCCCGGCGTCCGCCCCCCGGCGGAAGCCGCCGAGCCGGCGGCGCAGGTCATCGGCGTCCACGGACCCGGTGCGCGGGCGCGGGGCCGCGGCGGGCGTGGTGATCCTGGGGGTGCGCTTGGGCAGCCCCTTGGCCGTGACGGGCTCCTCGGCGCCGTCCCCGTCGGCGACGCGCGCGTGTTCCGCGTCGGCGTCGCCCCCGGGGGCCGCGGCCGGACGGGCGGCGTCCTCCGCGTCCTCGCCGGCCGGCCGGCTCGCGGCGCCCGAAGGGGCCTCCCCGTCCTCGGCCGGGTGACCGGCGCCCGGGCGGACGGCGTCGTCCGCGCCCCCGCCGAACGGCTGCAAAGCGGCGTCCGCGGCCCCGGAGGAGGCGTCGTCCCCGCCCGGGTGGCCCGGCCCCGGGCGAACGCTCTCGCCCTCCGGCCGGCCGGCGGCCCCGGTACCGGACCCGGCAGGGGACCCCGTCCCGGCTTCGGTCACGGCGGTGCGTTCGGCGGGATCGGCGTCGGTTCCGTGGTCCCGGGCGGTCTCCACCGGGGGCGCCGGCTCCCCGGCCGCCTCCGGCTGCGCCGGGATCAGCAGCTCCATCGTGACCTCGGCGGGCCGCTCGGCCGGCGCGTCGGCGCCCGCCGCGTCCTCGTGCGGCACGGGGTCGCCCGCGGGGTCGTCCCCACGGCCCGGCGCGGACTCCCGCGCCTCCCCGGCGGGGGTCCGCGGCTCCGCCTGCGCCGGCTCGTCGCCGCCGCCCGGCGCGGGGTCCTCCGCGGGGGCCGGCGCGGAGCCGTCCGCGTCCGCTGCCTCCGGTGTCCCCGTCGGCTCGTCCGCCGCCTCCCCGCCGGACGGGTCCTGGTGGCGCACCGTCTTCTCCGCAAGGGCGACCAGCGGGTCGCCGTCCGGCTCCGTACGGCCCTGGAGGACGTTGGAGTTGGCCTCGGCGTCGGCGCCCGGGAGGGAGTAGGCGGAGGTGGCGACGGAGGCGGGGACCGCGCCGGGGGCGGCGGGGGCCAGCAGTGGGGCGGGGAGGACGACGACCGCGGCGATGCCGCCCTGCTTCTGCTCGCGCAGCTGGACCCGCACCCCGTGCCGGTGGGCGAGCCGGGCCACGACGTACAGGCCGAGGCCGAGACCGTCCTCGGCCTCCGCGTCGTACGTGGCCTCCGGGTCGAAGTCGGACAGCCGGGAGTTGAGCCGCTCCAGCCGGTCCCCGGTCATGCCGATGCCCTCGTCCTGGACGGAGAGCATGACCTCGCCGTTCTCCAGCAGCCAGCCGGAGACCTCGACGGGCAGATCGGGCGGGGAGAACGAGGTGGCGTTCTCCATGAGCTCGGCGAGCAGGTGGGACAGGTCGTCCGCGGCGAACCCGGCGATGTGCGCGTGCGGCGGCAGCGCGGCGATCCGGACCCGCTCGTACCGCTCGATCTCGCTGACGGCGGCCCGTACGACGTCCACCAGCGGCACCGGACCCGCCGTGTGCTGCACGTGCTCGGTGCCGGCGAGGACCAGGAGGTTCTCGCTGTGCCGGCGCATCACCGTGGCGAAGTGGTCCAGCTTGAACAGGGTGGCCAGCCGGTCCGGGTCGTCCTCGCGCTCCTCCAGCCCCTCGATGACGCCGAGCTGGCGCTCCACCAGCCCGAGGGTGCGCAGGGCGAGGTTGACGAAGGTGCCGCCGATGCCGGAGCGCAGCCGCTCCAGGTGGGCGGTGGACTCGGCGAGCTCGGCGCGCAGTTCCTCACGGGCGTCGGCCATCTTCTGCCGCTGGCCCACGAGGTGCTTGCGGTCGGCCTCCAGCGTGGCGATCCGCCCGGCGAGGGCTACGGCGTGCGCGTGGAGGGCGTTGACGGAGCGCACGACCTGGGCGAACTCGTCGTTGCGTCCGGTGAAGGCGACCGGCTCCTGGCTCGCGGGGTCCTCCGCCTCGGCGAGGCGGGCGGAGCCCCGGCGCAGCACCGACAGCGGACGCGTGAGGGTGCGGGCCATCGCGGTGGCGACGCCGACGGCGAGCAGCATCAGGGCGCCGAGGGCGGCGATCCGGATCTCCAGCGCGGTGACGTCGTCGTCGCGCAGCTGGGCGAGGTCCTTGGTGCGCTTGTCGAAGAGGGCGGACTCCACCCCGCGCATCGTCTCGATCCGCGCGGTGAGCGCGGCCCGCAGCTTGGTGACGCTGGTGCCGAGGTCGTCGTCGGAGAGCACCGGCTCGTCGGTGAGGCGCGCCAGGTACTTCTCGGCGGACTCGACCTCGGGGCCGGTGACGGTGGAGTCGTAGGACCCGCGAGCGGCCTTGGGCGCGGACTCGTGGAAGTCGGCGAGGGCCGCGTCGGAGCGCAGCCGGGCCTGGAGCGCGGCGGCGGTCAGCGCGTCGCGCCGCTCGGTGTCGGCCTCCGAGGAGCCGGTGGCGGTGGACGGCAGGCCGGTGACCGGGTCGATCACGGTCCGGGTGGTGCTCGGCACGTTCAGCGCGGCGAGCAGCAGTCCGCGGGTGGCGGCGGCCTGCTGGACGGCGGAGTCCAGCTCGGTGAACGCATGGGCGCCGGAGCCCGCGCGGGGCGGGGTCCGCTCCGCCAGCTGTTCGGCGAGCCGGTGCAGCCGCGTGATGACGGCGGAGTACGCCTGGTGCGCCTCGAGGGCACCGTTCTTGCCCGTGAGCGCCGCCCTGCGCACGGCCGCGACGGCGTCGAGGCCGTCCCGCAGTTCCTGCGGCGTGTCGGTGTCGGCGCGCAGCTCCTCGACCTGCCGGTCGACACGGGCGCTGTGCGCCTCGGAGGGCGCCTTGGACTTGGGGCGGCCGGCCGCGATGTAGGGGACGACCTCGTCGCGCTCGTCGGCGAGGGAGTGCGCCAGGGTGAGGGCGTCCTGGGTCTGCTCGGCGAGCGTCACCAGGTCCTGCGCGTCCTTGAGCTCCCCGGAGGCCGCGACCACGGAGGGGGCTCCGGCGGCGGCGATCGCGGCGGCCACCACGGCCACGGCGACGATGAGCCGGTTGCGTACGTGGGTGGGGCGGCCCCTGCCTACGCTGGGCGTCTGCTCCGCGTCCCCCGCGGGGGCCGTCTGCTTGCCTGTGCGACGAGGCCGCGACTTCTGCACCGGTGCTCGCATTCCTGACTCGTGTACCCGTGGGTTCGGGTGACGCTCCGTCAACGGGTGCGGGCGTTCACCCCGAGCTCATGACCGCGCTCGGACAGCGAGGCGCCCCCATCGCTCCCCGACCCTCCCAGTGAGCGTGGACAGTGGATGCGCATCACCTGACCCGCCACTCGAAGGAGTGAACATCGGAGGCGAGTTGAGGGGCAAGTTCCGCCCCCTCCCGCAGCGGCCCGGCGCGGCACGCCGGTTGGACGTCTGCGGCGGGCGGTGGCAATATTCGCCGCCACGCCTTCCCGGAGCACTGCATTCCCTCCCAAATCAGGCGTCTGACCTGCACGGCTGCAGGGATCCGGCGAGCGGCGGGGGCCCTTCGCGGCCCTTGTGAAAAGCTCGTGCAGACTGGCGGGATGCGTACGGAGCTGGTTTCGGAACCCGGTGATCCCGGCCGTCCCAACGAGGACTTCGCGAGCGTCGGGCTTCCGGCCTCCGGACAGGGCGGTTCGCTCGTGGTGCTGGACGGGGTCACACCACCGGGTGACGGCGGCGGCTGTCTGCATTCCGTGCCCTGGTTCACCGCGCGGCTCGGCGGGGCGCTGACCGAACTGACCGTTTCCCTCCCGGATGTTCCCCTGGCCGGGCTGCTGTCCCGGGCCCTCGCGCGTACCGCCGCCGACCACGCGACGTCCTGTGACCTTTCTCACCCTCGCACGCCGCAGGCAACGGTGGTGCTGGCCCGCTGGTCACCGGTCTCGGTGGACTACCTGGTGCTCTCCGACTCGGTCCTGCTCGTCGAGTCCCCCGACGGGGCGGTCACCCCGCTCCTGGACGACCGGCTGGACCGGCTGCCCCGCTCGGCCCTGGCCGACCACGCCCTGGTGGACAGCACGCTGCGCAACAGGGAGGGCGGTTTCTTCACGGCGGCGGCGGACCCCTCGGTGGCCTCCCGCGCGGTCACCGGTTCGCTGCCGCGCGGCGAGGTGCGCGCCCTGGCCGCCCTGACGGACGGTGCGGCACGCTGGGTGGAGCGGTTCCACCGGGGCGACTGGACGGACTGCCTCGCCCTGGTCCGCGAGGAGGGCGCCCGGGCCCTGGTGGAGCGCGTGCGCGCCCTGGAGCGGACGGACGCGGACCGGACGCCGCCGCTGCGCGGCAAGACGCACGACGACGCGACGGTGGTCTACGCGGAGCTGTCACCCCGTCAGGGCCTGCCGCGGCTCAGTGCTCCATGCCGCGGTTCAGCTGGTTCAGCAGCCGGGCGAGTTCCGTGACCTCGGCGGGGTCCCAGTCGGCGAGCCGGCCGGCGTAGCGGGCGCGGCGGGCCTCGCGGACCCTGCGGACCCGGTCGTGCCCCTCCCGCGTGAGGGCGATCAGCCAGGCGCGGCCGTCGGCGGGGTCCGGCTCGCGGGCGACCAGGCCGAGCTCCTCCAGCGCGCGCAGCTGACGCGACATCGTCGCCTTGCCGACGCCGATGTAGGCGGCGAGTTCGGTGGCCCGTTGCCGGCCGCCCTCATCCAGACGGACCAGCAGCCCGTACGCGGACGGTTCCAGGTCGGGATGGACCGCCCGGGCCATCTCCCCCTGGCTGGCCCGCGCGCGCCGCAGCAGCACCGTCAACTCGCGTTCCAGCGCGAGGAATCCCGGCTGCTCCACACCCGGCGCGGACTCCGGGGAGGAGGCGCGCTCCGCACCGCCGTTTCCGTCTTCGTGCACGTCTGTCCCTGCTTCGGTTTTCCGGTTCCGAGACTCTTCCGCCAAGTGGCGACGTCGCCGCGGCTCCACCAGTATTTCGCAGGCGTGGACCAATGGCGGCGCGCGGGCACCCGCCCCGTCGTGGTCCACGTGCGCGGTCTCCCCACCGGGCGACCGCGCGGCATGCCCCCACAGGGGATACGGGTCACCTTCCGGGTTCGCCCCCCACCGACCTTTCGGAGATGCGTCATGCCTGTGCACAGATCCGGCCTCCTCCGCATACGCGCGCTCGCGACCGCGGTCCTGCTCGCGGTGCTCTCGCTCCCCCACACGGCCGCCGCGGCCGCCTCCTCCCCCGGCGCCCCTCCGCGCGGCTCCGCCCACATGGGCGTGGGCGTGCTCGCCCACGACGACGGCGGCGGCGGTCTCCCCACCGTCCGCACCGCCCATACGGAGGGGGTGGACGTCTCCAGCCACCAGGGCGACGTCGCCTGGACGACCCTGTGGAACAGCGGCGTCCGGTGGGCCTACGCCAAGGCCACGGAGGGGACGTACTACACCAACCCGTACCACTCCCAGCAGTACGACGGCTCCTACGACGTCGGCATGGTCCGCGGCGCCTACCACTTCGGCACGCCCGACACCGCGAGCGGCGCCGCCCAGGCCGACTACTTCGTCAGCCGGGGCGGCGGCTGGTCGGCCGACGGGCGGACCCTGCCGGGCGTGCTCGACATCGAGTGGAACCCCTACGGCGACGCCTGCTACGGCAAGTCGCAGAGCGCGATGGTGAGCTGGATCCGCGACTTCCTGGACCGGTACCGGGAGCGCACCGGCCGCAGCGCCGTCCTCTACACGGCCACCAGCTGGTGGAAGCAGTGCACCGGCGACTACGCGGGCTTCGCCCCCACCACGCCGCTGTGGATCGCCCGCTACGCCTCCACCCCGGGCGAACTGCCCGCCGGCTGGAGCACGTACACGATGTGGCAGTACACCTCGACCGGCCCGACGGTCGGGGACCACGACCGCTTCAACGGCACCCCCGACCGGCTGCGGGCCTTCGCGGCCGGCTGATCCGGTCCCGGCGACGGGCGAGGCCCGGGCCTCCGTCACGGGACCCGGGCCTCGCCGTCCGGCCGCTCCGTCACACGGCGACCGGGACCTCCGGCGCCGCGCCGCTGGTCGCGGGCGACAGCGCCAGCTCCAGGACCTGGCGGACGTCGGTGACGGCGTGGACGTCGAGCTTGTCCAGCACCTCCGCCGGGACGTCGTCCAGGTCGGGCTCGTTGCGCTTGGGGACGATCACGGTGGTGATCCCCGCGCGGTGCGCGGCGAGCAGCTTCTGCTTCACCCCGCCGATCGGCAGCACCCGCCCGGTCAGCGACACCTCGCCGGTCATCGCCACGTCGGTGCGGACCAGCCGGCCGGAGAGCAGCGAGGCCAGGGCGGTGGTCATCGTGATGCCCGCGCTCGGGCCGTCCTTGGGCACCGCGCCCGCCGGGAAGTGGATGTGCACGCCCCGGTCCTTCAGGTCGGCGACCGGCAGCTCCAGCTCGGCGCCGTGACTGCGCAGGAAGCTCAGCGCGATCTGCGCCGACTCCTTCATCACGTCACCCAGCTGGCCGGTCAGGGTCAGTCCCGCCGCGCCCGTCTCCGGGTCGGCCAGGGACGCCTCGACGTAGAGGACGTCCCCGCCGGCGCCGGTCACCGCGAGCCCGGTGGCGACACCGGGGACGGCGGTGCGGCGCTCGGCCGGGTCCTGGGCGGACTCGGGCACGTGGTGCGGCCGGCCGATCAGGTCCCGCAGGTCGTCCGCGGTGACGGTGAAGGGCAGCTCCCGCTCGCCCCGTTCGTGCTGGGCGGCCACCTTGCGCAGCAGCCGCGCGATGGACCGCTCCAGGGTGCGCACGCCGGCCTCGCGGGTGTACTCGCCGGCCAGCCTGCGCAGCGCCCCCTCGTCGACCGTGACCTCGTCCTCGGCCAGCCCGGCGCGCTCCCGCTGGCGCGGGAGCAGGTGGTCGCGGGCGATGACGACCTTCTCGTCCTCGGTGTAGCCGTCGAGGCGGACCAGCTCCATGCGGTCCAGCAGGGCCTCCGGGATGGCTTCCAGCACGTTGGCCGTCGCGAGGAACACGACGTCCGACAGGTCGAGCTCGACCTCCAGGTAGTGGTCCCGGAAGGTGTGGTTCTGCGCCGGGTCGAGGACCTCCAGCAGGGCGGCCGCCGGGTCGCCGCGGAAGTCCGAGCCCACCTTGTCGATCTCGTCGAGCAGGACGACCGGGTTCATCGAGCCGGCCTCCTTGATCGCCCGCACGATCCGGCCGGGCAGCGCGCCGACGTAGGTGCGGCGGTGGCCGCGGATCTCGGCCTCGTCGCGGACGCCGCCGAGGGCGACGCGGACGAACTTCCGGCCCATCGCGTGGGCGACGGACTCGCCGAGGCTGGTCTTGCCGACGCCGGGCGGGCCGACGAGGGCGAGCACGGCGCCGCCG
Organism: Streptomyces sp. NPDC126497; assembly: GCF_040302425.1. Lineage (NCBI taxonomy): Bacteria > Bacillati > Actinomycetota > Actinomycetes > Kitasatosporales > Streptomycetaceae > Streptomyces > Streptomyces sp. NPDC126497. Next base: position 77,748 of record NZ_JBEORT010000003.1, on the reverse strand, counting down.
CGCCGTCCCCCGACCACGCCCAGACCCCGGTCGCTGCGCCGCTTGCGCACCGCCAGGTACTCGGTGATCCGTTCCTTCACGTCCGCCAGGCCCGCGTGCTCGGCGTCGAGGACGGCCTGGGCGCCCTGGATGTCGTACGCGTCCTCGGTGCGCTCGTTCCACGGCATCTCCAGGACCGTGTCGAGCCAGGTGCGGATCCACGAGCCCTCGGGCGACTGGTCGGAGGACCGCTCCAGCTTGTCGACCTCCTTGAGCGCCGCCTCGCGCACCTTCTCCGGCAGGTCGGCGGCCTCCACGCGGGCGCGGTAGTCGTCGGACTCCTCGCCCTCCTTCTCGCCGTTGAGCTCACGCAGCTCCTTGCGCACGGCTTCGAGCTGGCGGCGCAGCAGGAACTCGCGCTGCTGCTTGTCGACGCCCTCCTGGACGTCCTTGGCGATGGTCTCGGCGACGTCCTGCTCGGCGAGGTGGTCGCGCAGCTGCTGGGTGGCGAGCTTCAGGCGGGCCACCGGGTCGGTGGTCTCCAGCAGGGCGACCTTCTGCTCGGTGGTCAGGAACGGCGAGTAGCCGGAGTTGTCGGCGAGCGCGGAGACGTCGTCGATGGCCTGGACGCGGTCGACGACCTGCCAGGCGCCGCGCTTGCGCAGCCAGGCGGTGGCGAGCGCCTTGTACTCCTTGACCAGTTCGGTCACGTGTCCCGGCAGCGGCTCGGGCACGTTCTCGTCGATGCGGGTGCCCTCCACCCACAGCGCCGCGCCCGGCCCGGTGGTCCCGGCGCCGATCCGCACGCGGCCCCGGCCGCGGATCAGGGCGCCCGGATCGCCGTCGGCCAGCCGGCCGACCTGCTCGACCGTGCCCAGCACACCGGTGCCGGCGTAGGTCCCGTCGACGCGTGGCACCAGCAGCACCCTGGGCTTCCCCGGCTCGGTCCGGGCGGCGGCCTGGGCGGCCTCCACCGCGGCGCGCACCTCGGAATCGCTCAGGTCCAGCGGAACCACCATCCCGGGCAGCACGACCTCGTCGTCGAGCGGCAGCACGGGCAGGGCGAGCGATGCGGACTCAGCAGCCATGATCTCCCCTTCGGCAGTCAAGTTGAGTTATGCCGACTCAATGCTTGTGATCCACCGAATGTTCCCCACAGCGTGTTCGCTCTGAGCGATCATCCTCCGGGCGCCCCTGTGACAGGGAACCCTTCGCTCCGCGGCGTCATTCCGCGGGCGGTCCCGCGGGGCGCGGAGCGCCTTCCCGGCGGCGGCACCGGGTGAGGGCCGCCGCCGACCGCGCGCCGTCGGCAGCCGGCCGATCCGGCCGGGCGGCGCCGCTCACGATCTCCTCGATCACCCCGCGCCAGAAGGGTCTCCGGAGCCGCACCCGCGGCAGGTGCTCCGCGTGCCCCCGAGGGCCGGGGTCCGAGCTCCTCCCCGGGCAGCGGAACGACCAGTCCCTCACCTGAACGAGTGAGACCTCCCCCAGGCACCGGAGTGGACGGGCCCGGAGAGGCCGACGGTCCCCCGGACGTGTTCGCCCTTCGCCCGGGGGACGCCCGGCGCGCCACACCGCCCGGGAGGGTCCCGACCCCGCGCAACGCCCCCTCGCCCCCGCCGACCGGATGCTTGAATCGGGTGCGGATCGCGATCCCCCGGGGGCCCGGCACCACGAACGGCGCCCCCGCCTTCCGCGGTCCACCAGGTCCACCCGGTCACCACCACGGAAGGCCCCATGACGGAAGGTCACGCACTCGACGCGACACCACCCCTTCTCCCCGCCCGAGGAAACGCGCCCGCCACGGCCCGGAAGGCTCCCCCATCCATGCCGGAACGCACCCACGCACCGTCGACCACCACCCGCCCACCGCTCCCCGAGGTCCTGGACCGCCGCGAGGGCCCGTACGGCGAGGTCGTGCTGCGCCGGCACGGCGACCTCCTGCAGATCATCGCCAACGGCTGCTTCCTGATGGACACCTCCGACGGCCGTTCGGAACGGCGGCTGGTCGACGCCGCGCTGGCCGCCCTCGACGCGCGCGCGGCGGAGCCGCGCGTCCTGATCGGCGGCCTCGGGGTGGGCTTCTCGCTCGCACACGCCGCCGGGCAGTCCCGCTGGGGGCGCATCACCGTGGTGGAACGCGAACCGGCGATCATCGAGTGGCACCGCGCGGGGCCGCTCGCCGCGCTCTCCTCACGGGCCCTCGCCGACCCGCGCACGGAGATCGTCGAAATGGACCTCCTCCGTTACCTCGATGAGACGTCCGACACGTTCGACGCGCTCTGCCTCGACATCGACAACGGGCCCGACTGGACTGTCACCGAGGACAACGACGGGCTTTACACACCGGCCGGACTGGCTGCCTGCGCAAGGGCGTTGAAGGCCGGCGGGGTGCTCGCCGTGTGGTCGGCGAAGCCCTCCCCGGAATTCGAGGGAACCTTGCGGAATGCCGGATTCCGGCAGGTGCGTACCGAAGAGGTCCCCGTTGCCCGGGGCGTTCCGGACGTCGTGCACCTCGGCGTCCGCCCTGGATAGCAAAGCCGCGGTGCATCCCCGTACGCTGCTGCCCTGACGCGGATCATTCAAGCGTCAATCGCAGTGATGCGCAGACGACGGATCACCCCACGGATTCCGGAAAAAGCACACCTCAGGGGCGCGCGATGGAGCAGACACAGACCTCCCACAACGGCACGGCCACGACCGCCCCCGGCGCCCAGCGCCGGGTCCTGGTGGTCGAGGACGATGCGACGATCGTGGACGCCATCGCGACGCGCCTGCGCGCCGAGGGATTCCTGGTGCAAACGGCGGGCGACGGTCCGTCCGCGGTGGACACGGCGGAGGCCTGGCAGCCCGATCTGCTGATCCTCGACATCATGCTGCCGGGCTTCGACGGCCTGGAGGTCTGCCGGCGCGTGCAGGCCCAGCGGCCGGTGCCGGTGCTGATGCTCACCGCGCGGGACGACGAGACCGACATGCTGGTCGGGCTGGGCGTCGGCGCCGACGACTACATGACGAAGCCCTTCTCCATGCGGGAGCTCGCGGCACGCGTGCACGTGCTGCTGCGCCGCATGGAGCGGGCGGCCCTCGCGGCGACGACCCCGCGCAGCGGCATATTGCGCCTGGGCGAACTGGAGATCGACCACGCGCAGCGCAGGGTGCGGGTGCGCAGCGAGGACGTCCACCTGACGCCCACCGAGTTCGACCTCCTGGTGTGCCTGGCGAACACCCCCCGCGCGGTGCTCTCCCGCGAGCAGCTGCTGGCCGAGGTCTGGGACTGGGCGGACGCCTCCGGTACCCGGACGGTGGACAGCCACATCAAGGCGCTGCGCCGGAAGATCGGCGCCGAGCGCATCCGCACCGTGCACGGCGTGGGCTACGCCCTGGAGACTCCGACGCCATGAGCGACGGTCCGGCCGGACGCGGGGGCCCCGGAGCGCGGCGGTCCCGCAGCGGCGTGCGCCCGTTCTCGATCCAGACCAAACTCGGTGCGCTGGTCGTCGTCTCGGTCCTGATCACCACGGGTCTTTCGGTGATCGCCGTGCACACCAAGACGGAACTGCGCTTCATCACGATCTTCTCGATGATCGCCACCCTGCTCATCACGCAGTTCGTGGCGCACTCGCTCACCGCGCCGCTGGACGACATGAACGCCGTGGCCCGTTCCATCTCGCACGGCGACTACACCCGCCGGGTGCGCGAGAACCGCCGGGACGAGCTGGGCGACCTGGCCCAGGTCATCAACGTCATGGCCGACGAGCTGGAGGCCCAGGACCGTCACCGCAAGGAGCTGGTCGCCAACGTCTCGCACGAGCTGCGCACCCCCATCGCGGGCCTGCGCGCGGTGCTGGAGAACATCGTCGACGGCGTCACGCAGGCCGATCCCGAGACGATGCGCACGGCCCTGAAGCAGACCGAGCGCCTCGGACGCCTCGTGGAGACGCTGCTCGACCTGTCCCGCCTGGACAACGGCGTGGTGCCGCTGAAGAAGCGCCGGTTCGAGGTGTGGCCGTACCTGTCCGGCGTGCTGAAGGAGGCCAACATGGTCGCCTCGGCCCGGGCGGGCATGGCCTCCGGATCGGGCAGCCACACCCGTACGGACGTCCATCTGCACCTCGACGTGTCGCCGCCGGAGCTCGTCGCGCACGCCGATCCGGAGCGCATCCACCAGGTCGTCGCCAACCTCATCGACAACGCGGTCAAGCACAGCCCGCCGCACGGCCGGGTGACGGTCCGGGCGCGGCGCGGGGACCGGCCGGAGTCGCTGGAGCTGGAGGTGCTGGACGAGGGGCCCGGTATTCCGCGGACCGAGTGGCACCGCGTCTTCGAACGGTTCAACCGGGGCAACGTCAACCGGCCGCACGGTCCGGGCAGCGACGGCGGCACCGGTCTCGGGCTCGCGATCGCCCGCTGGGCGGTGGATCTGCACGGCGGACGGATCGGAGTGGCCGAATCCGAGCGGGGTTGCCGGATTCTCATCACTCTTCCGGGAGAGTGATCCGCACCGAGTTGACGTAAAGTTCGAAGTGGAACCACACGGTCCATCCGTGTTCGCACTGACGGACACGTGTGATCAGGCAGAGGCCCGCGTGAGCTGCGCGCCGGGTCCCTACCTGGCGATCCCCGAGACGGCCCGTGGAATCAAAACCACGGTTTTTTCCCGCCATTTCACGCACCGAAACACCCGCCACGATGTGACTTACGCGACGATGAACGGGCCCGGCCTGACCTTCTCGCGCTCGGGGGCGTAGCCTTTATTTCCGCTGTCCATCATCTTGCGAAGCGGAAGAGGGCGGTTGACGCCGTGTCGCCACAGTCCCCCAGTAACTCGAGCATCTCGACCGACACCGACCAAGCGGGTAAGAACCCCGCTGCGGCCTTCGGTGCCAACGAATGGCTCGTCGACGAGATCTACCAGCAGTACCTCCAGGACCCGAACTCGGTGGACCGAGCCTGGTGGGACTTCTTCGCCGACTACAAGCCGGGCGCGCCTGCGACCTCGGCCCCGGCGGGTACCGCGGCCGCGGGGGCCGCGGGAACCACCACCCCCCCGGCTCAGCCGGCCGCTCCGGCCCAGCCCGCCGCGCCCGCTTCGGCGGCCGCGCAGCCCGCTGCCGCCGCGCCGGCGCCCGCCGCCGAGCCGGCCGCCGCCAAGGCCCCGGCACAGGCTCCGGCGAAGGCCGCCGCGCCCGCCGCGAAGCCCGCCGCCGCCAAGCCCAAGGCGGAGCCCGCCGGCGAGGCGAAGACCGGCCCCGAGCAGGTCACCCTGCGCGGCCCGTCCGCCGCCGTGGCGAAGAACATGGACGCCTCCCTGGAGCTGCCCACGGCCACGTCCGTGCGCGCGGTCCCGGTGAAGCTGCTGTTCGACAACCGCATCGTCATCAACAACCACCTCAAGCGGGCCCGGGGCGGGAAGATCTCCTTCACGCACCTCATCGGCTACGCGATGGTGCAGGCCATCAAGGCCATGCCGGCGATGAACCACTCGTTCGCCCGGGTGGACGGCAAGCCGACCCTGGTGAAGCCGGAGCACGTCAACCTCGGTCTCGCCATCGACCTGGTGAAGCCCAACGGCGACCGCCAGCTGGTCGTCGCGGCCATCAAGAAGGCCGAGACGCTGAACTTCTTCGAGTTCTGGCAGGCCTACGAGGACATCGTCCGTCGTGCCCGTGAGAACAAGCTGACGATGGACGACTTCACCGGTGTCACGGTCTCCCTGACCAACCCCGGCGGCCTCGGCACCGTCCACTCCGTGCCGCGCCTGATGCCCGGCCAGTCGTTGATCATGGGCGTCGGCTCCATGGACTACCCTGCGGAGTTCCAGGGCACCTCCCAGGACACCCTGAACAAGCTCGGCATCTCCAAGGTCATGACGCTCACGTCGACCTACGACCACCGGGTGATCCAGGGCGCCGCCTCCGGCGAGTTCCTCCGCGCGGTCGCCAACCTCCTGCTCGGCGAGAAGAACTTCTACGACGAGATCTTCGAGGCGCTGCGCATCCCCTACGAGCCGGTCCGCTGGCTCAAGGACATCGACGCCTCCCACGACGACGACGTCACCAAGGCCGCCCGGGTCTTCGAGCTGATCCACTCCTACCGGGTCCGCGGCCACGTCATGGCCGACACCGACCCGCTGGAGTACCGCCAGCGCAAGCACCCCGACCTGGACATCGTCGAGCACGGCCTCACCCTGTGGGACCTGGAGCGCGAGTTCGCCGTCGGCGGCTTCGCCGGCAAGTCCCTGATGAAGCTGCGCGACATCCTCGGCGTGCTGCGCGACTCGTACTGCCGCACCACCGGCGTCGAGTTCATGCACATCCAGGACCCCAAGCAGCGCAAGTGGATCCAGGACCGCATCGAGCGCTCGCACACCAAGCCCGAGCGCGAGGAGCAGCTGCGCATCCTGCGCCGGCTGAACGCGGCGGAGGCCTTCGAGACCTTCCTGCAGACCAAGTACGTCGGCCAGAAGCGCTTCTCCCTGGAGGGCGGCGAGTCCGTCATCCCGCTGCTGGACGCGGTGCTGGACTCGGCCGCCGAGTCCCGCCTGGACGAGGTCGTCATCGGCATGGCCCACCGCGGCCGGCTGAACGTGCTGGCGAACATCGTCGGCAAGTCGTACGCGCAGATCTTCCGCGAGTTCGAGGGCAACCTCGACCCGAAGTCGATGCACGGCTCCGGCGACGTGAAGTACCACCTGGGCGCCGAGGGCACCTTCACCGGCCTGGACGGCGAGCAGATCAAGGTCTCGCTGGTCGCGAACCCCTCGCACCTGGAGGCGGTGGACCCGGTCCTGGAGGGCGTCGCCCGCGCCAAGCAGGACATCATCGGCAAGGGCGGCACGGACTTCACCGTCCTGCCGGTGGCGATCCACGGCGACGCGGCCTTCGCGGGCCAGGGCGTGGTGGCCGAGACCCTGAACATGTCGCAGCTGCGCGGCTACCGCACCGGCGGCACGGTCCACATCGTCATCAACAACCAGGTCGGCTTCACCGCCGCCCCGGAGTCGTCCCGCTCGTCGATGTACGCGACGGACGTGGCGAGGATGATCGAGGCCCCGATCTTCCACGTGAACGGCGACGACCCGGAGGCCGTGGTCCGCGTCGCGCGGCTCGCCTTCGAGTTCCGCCAGGCGTTCAACAAGGACGTGGTGATCGACCTCATCTGCTACCGCCGCCGCGGTCACAACGAGTCGGACAACCCGGCCTTCACCCAGCCGCTGATGTACGACCTGATCGACAAGAAGCGCTCGGTGCGCAAGCTCTACACCGAGTCCCTGATCGGTCGCGGCGACATCACCCTGGAAGAGGCCGAGCAGGCGCTGCAGGACTACCAGGGCCAGCTGGAGAAGGTCTTCACGGAGGTCCGCGAGGCCACCAGCCAGCCCGGCTCCGTGGAGACCTCCGACCCGCAGGCCGAGTTCCCGGTCGCCGTGAACACCGCGGTGACCACGGAGACCGTCAAGCGGATCGCCGAGTCCCAGGTCAACATCCCCGACCACATCACCGTCCACCCGCGTCTGCTGCCGCAGCTGCAGCGCCGCGCGACGATGGTCGAGGACGGCACCATCGACTGGGGCATGGGCGAGACCCTCGCCTTCGGCTCCCTGCTCCTGGAGGGCGTCCCGGTCCGGCTCGCCGGCCAGGACTCCCAGCGCGGCACCTTCGGCCAGCGCCACGCGGTCATCATCGACCGCAGCACGGGCGAGGAGTACACGCCGCTGCAGTACCTCTCCGAGGACCAGGCGCGGCTGAACGTCTACAACTCCCTGCTGTCCGAGTACGCGGCGATGGGCTTCGAGTACGGCTACTCGCTGGCCCGCCCCGACGCCCTCGTGCTGTGGGAGGCGCAGTTCGGCGACTTCGTCAACGGCGCGCAGACGGTCGTGGACGAGTTCATCTCCTCGGCCGAGCAGAAGTGGAACCAGACCTCCGGTGTGGTCCTGCTCCTCCCGCACGGCTACGAGGGCCAGGGCCCGGACCACTCCTCGGCCCGTCCCGAGCGGTTCCTGCAGCTCTGCGCCCAGAACAACATGACGGTCGCGATGCCGACCTCGCCGTCGAACTACTTCCACCTCCTGCGGTGGCAGGTGCACAACCCGCACCACAAGCCGCTGGTCGTCTTCACGCCGAAGTCGATGCTGCGCCTGAAGGCCGCGGCCTCGAAGGCGGAGGAGTTCACCTCGGGCCAGTTCCGCCCGGTCATCGGCGACGCCTCGGTCGACCCGGCCGCGGTGAAGAAGGTCGTCTTCACGGCCGGCAAGGTCTACTACGACCTCGACGCCGAGCGGCAGAAGCGCGGCGTGACGGACACGGCGATCATCCGCATCGAGCGCCTGTACCCGCTGCCGGGTGCGGAGCTCCAGGCGGAGATCAAGAAGTACCCGAACGCCGAGAAGTACCTGTGGGCCCAGGAGGAGCCGGCGAACCAGGGCGCCTGGCCGTTCATCGCGCTCAACCTGATCGACCACCTCGACCTGGCGGTCGGCGCCGACCTCCCGCACGCCGAGCGTCTGCGCCGCATCTCGCGGCCGCACGGCTCGTCCCCGGCGGTCGGCTCCGCGAAGCGCCACCAGGCCGAGCAGGAGCAGCTGGTGCGCGAGGTCTTCGAGGCGTAACCGGCAGCCGTACGCGCGGGCCGCACCCCCCTCACGGGGGGTGCGGCCCGTCCGTTTTCCCGCACCTATCCTTGTCCCCATGTACTTCACGGACCGTGGCATCGAGGAACTGGAGAAGCGGCGCGGGGAGGAGGAGGTCACCTTCGAGTGGCTGGCCGAGCAGCTGCGCACCTTCGTCGACCTCAACCCCGACTTCGAGGTCCCGGTGGAACGCCTGGCCACCTGGCTGGCCCGCCTGGACGACGAGGACGACGAGTAACACCTCCCGGGGGCGGCACCCCCGCCCCCGCGGACCCGCAAGGCCGCATCAGCCGCGGGCAGTCGCCGCCACCCCCTCCGCGGTCCGCGGGCAGTCGTGCCGCTGGGGCGGCACGGGTGGGCGCGACCGCATCCCGCAAGCGCCGGGCCGCGTGGAGGCCCCCGGCCCACGCCGACGCCGGGCGCCCCCGCGAACGCCGGATCACGCGCATCCGCCCCGGCTCCGACGCACCCCGCACCGGGTCGCTTCCACCACGCCGCGAGCCGGCCGACCACCAGAACGAGTGCCTTGACTTTCCCCTGCCGCGATATATCGTGAATCACGTAAGACGCGATATGCCGCGTCGTCGTCGGCCGCTTCGTTCCCAGGAGGTCCCCCCATGCCCGAGTGGTCCGTCGCGGAACCCACGAAGCTCACCTTCGACACCCCCGTGAGCGACCTGCGCGTCCGCATCGTCAACGGCACCGTGAACATCGTCGGCACCGACGAAGGTCCCGCCCGCCTCCAGGTCTCCGGGATCGAGGGCCCGCCCCTGGTGGTCACCCAGGAGGGCGGCACCCTCACGGTGGCCTACGACGACCTCCCCTGGAAGGGCTTCCTCAAGTGGCTGGACCGCAAGGGCTGGCGCCGCAGCGCGGTGGTCTCCCTGGCCGTCCCGGCCCGGACCCGGGTGGAGGTGGGCGTGGTCGGCGCCGGCGCCGTGGTCTCCGGCATCCGGGGCCCCGCCGAGGTGAAGGGCGTCACCGGCGACACCACCCTGGTCGCCCTGTCCGGACCGGTCCGCGCGGAGACCGTGTCCGGGAACGTGGAGGCCCAGTCCGTCACCGGCGGCCTCCGCTTCACCTCCGTCTCCGGCGACCTCACCGTCGTCGAGGGCTCCGGCTCCTCCGTGCGGGCGGACACGGTCGGCGGATCCATGATCGTCGACCTCGATCCCGACGGCCCCGCCGACGTCAAGCTGACCAGCGTCTCGGGTGAGATCGCCATCCGGCTCCCGTATCCGGCGGACGCCCAGGTGGAGGCCAACACCGCGAGCGGCGCCATCTCCAACGCCTTCGACGACCTGCGGGTGCAGGGCATGTGGGGCGCCCACAAGCTCACCGGCCGGCTCGGCGCGGGCAGCGGCACGCTCCGGGCCACCACCGTCTCCGGCTCCATCGCCCTGCTGCGCCGCCCGGCCGGGGAGGACGACTCCGAGCCGGGGGACGGCTCGGAGGACAATGCCGGTACGACCGACAAGAAGGTGCTCTGACATGCCTCCCGTCTTCGCCCACGGACGCCTCCGCCTCTACCTGCTGAAGCTGCTGGACGAAGCCCCGCGCCACGGCTACGAGGTGATCCGCCTCCTCGAGGAGCGCTTCCAGGGGCTGTACGCACCGTCGGCGGGCACGGTCTACCCGCGGCTGGCCAAGCTGGAGGCGGAGGGCCTGGTCACCCACACCACCGAGGGCGGCCGCAAGGTGTACTCCATCACGGACGCCGGCCGCGCCGAACTGTCCGACCGCAGCGGTGAGCTGGCCGATCTGGAGCTGGAGATCCGGGAGTCGGTCGCCGAGCTGGCCGCCGAGATCCGGGCCGACGTCAGCGGCGCGGCGGGCGATCTGCGCCGCGAGATGCGGGCCGCGGCCGGCAGGGCGCGCCAGAGCCGTCCGGGCGGGGCCGCGCCCGAAGAGGAGGGCGCTTTCGGCGACTTCGGGGTCTTCGGCAACAAGGACGCCTGGCAGGCCGCCAAGGAGGAGATGCGCCGCGCCAAGCAGGAGTGGAAGGAACAGGCCCGGCGCGCCAAGGACGAGAGCCGCCGTTCCCGCGAGGAGGCGCAGCGCGCCCGTCGCCAGGCCAAGGAGGCCCAGGACAGGGCGCAGGAGGAGGTCCGGCGCATCGCACGGCAGGTACAGGAACAGGTGCAGGGCCACTTCGCCCGGGGCGACTGGCCGACGGGTCTGCGTGAGGGCCTCGGCGAGCTGGCGAAGGAGATGGGCGAGTTCGGCAAGGACTTCGCCTTCGGCCGGACCGACACGGGGGCCTCCGGCAAGGGCTCCGCGCCGGAGTACTCCCAAACCCCCGAGGACTTCCCCGCCGACTACACACCGGCCTGGGCCCACGAGGACGCCTCGGACTCCACCGGAGATCCGGCCCGTGACCTGGACCGCCTGCTGGACCGCTTCCGGGACGACATCCGCGACGCGGCCCGCGACCACGGCGTCACCCCGGACCAGCTCCGCGACGCCCGCCGCCACCTGTCCACGGCGGCGGCCCGCATCGGTGCGATGCTGCGCGCACCGAAGCAGTAACTCTCCCCACCGAACACGACCGGACCCGCGCCGGCCCGTCCGCACCGGGCCGGTGCCCTGGGCTCATCCACCCCGGTGCGCCCCTGACGAGCCCGGCAGGGACGCACCGGCCCCGACCGGGCCCGGCCCACCCGAACCGAGCCGAGCCGAAATCCTCCGGGCTCGCTCACCCCGACGGGGGCTCTCCAGGCCCGACCAGGCCCGGCCCGGGCCCCCTCGGGCCGACCCTGCGCCGACGTCAGCCCGCCTTGGCCTCGCCGCTCCCGTACAGCACGCGGGAGACGGACTCGTACGTCACGCCGTGGTCGGCGAGGACCTCGGCGGGGACGCCGGGGCGGACGGTGAGGGCGAGCAGGATGTGTTCGTCGCCGATGTGCCGGTCCCGCCGGTCCACGGCGACACGCAGGGCGCCCTCGAGCACGTCCTTGGCGCCCCGGCTGAAGCTGCGGCGCCCCGCCCACCAGCCCTTGTCCCTGCGGTCACCGGACATCGCCCCGACACCATGGGTCTCCTCCACCCGGGCGACGATCTCCGAGACGTCGATCCCCAGTCCGGCGAGGGCGTCGGTATCGGCCCGGGAGAGGCCGGCCCGGCGCCGGGACTCCTCCAGCGCCCGCCGCAGCGACTCCTTGCGTTCTCCCGCCCCGAGCGCCGCCAGCGCGAAGGACGCGCGGCTCGCCTCCCGGTCGAGCAGCGCGAGCAGCAGATGCTCGGCGGTGACGGTCCCCGCACGCGAGCTCTCGACGTACTCGACCGCCCCCTTCACCACGTCACGGGCGTCCTTCGTGAACCGCTCGAACATCAATGCCTCCCGTACTTCTTATGCACGGCCTGCCTGCTGACCCCGAGTTCGGTGGCGATCTCCTGCCACGACCAGCCCTGGTTGCGCGCGTTGCGCACCTGCACGGTCTCCAGTTGCTCCAGCAGCCGGCGCAGGGCGGCGACGGCCCGCAGGCCGACCCGTGGGTCACGGTCGCCCGCACGCTCGGCGAGGTCGGTTGCCTCAGTCATGATGTCAACGTACGTTGACACTCCCGCGACGTCAACCCCGGTTGACATGCCGACGGCCGGCCCGGAGAACCGGACCGGCCGTCGGCTCGAGCCGCGCCCCTCAGGGACGCGTGAGCACGATCTTGCCGAACTGCCCGCCGGACTCCATCCGCTCGAAGCCCTCCCGCGCCCGGTCCATGGGCAGCACCTCGTCGATGACGGGACGCACACCGGTGGCGGCGCAGAAGGAGAGCAGGTCCTCCAGCTCGTCCTTGGTGCCCATGGTCGACCCGACGACCTTGAGCTCCAGGAAGAAGATCCGGGTCAGCTCGGCGTGCGAGGGCCGGTCACCACTGGTGGCGCCGGAGATCACCAGCGTGCCGCCGGGCCGCAGCGACTTCACCGAGTGGGACCAGGTGGCGGCCCCCACGGTCTCGATCACCGCGTCGACCCGCTGCGGCAGCCGCGCCCCCGGCTCCACCGCCTCCACGGCCCCGAGCTCCAGCGCCCGCTTCCGCTTGGCCTCGTCCCGGCTGGTGGCGAAGACCCGCAGCCCCGCCGCCCTGCCGAGCACGATCGCGGCGGTGGCGACGCCACCCCCGGCCCCCTGCACCAGCACGGAGTCCCCGGGCCGCACCCCGGCGTTGGTGAACAGCATCCGGTACGCGGTCAGCCAGGCGGTCGGCAGACAGGCGGCCTCCTCGAAGGAGAGCTCCTTCGGCTTGGGCAGGACGTTCCAGGTGGGCACGGCGACCTGCTCGGCGAACGTGCCCTGGTAGCGCTCGGTCAGGATGGACCGGGGCTCCTCGGGGCCGACCCCGTGTCCGCTCTGGCCGATCACGGAGTGCAGGACGACCTCGTTGCCGTCCTCGTCGACGCCGGCGGCGTCGCAGCCGAGGATCATCGGCAGCTTGTCCTCCGCGAGGCCCACGCCCCGCAGGGACCAGAGGTCATGGTGGTTGAGGGAGGCGGCCTTGACCGTGACGGTGCTCCAGCCGGGCCGGGACCCGGGAGCGGGACGCTCTCCCAGTTCCAGGCCCGCGAGCGGCTGGTCGCGGTCGATTCGGGCGGCGTAGACGGCGAACATGACCTCGACGATAGGTTCCCCGCCCCGCCGAAGGAACCGGGCCCCGCTGTGAGACACGCCCTCTTGCCACCCGGCGGAAGCGCCGCCCGGGCGGCCCGGCCCCCGGAAAGGAGATCGGCCCCGTCCACCCGGGACGGGGCCGATCGGCGATCCGCGCGCCTCAGCGGCGGGCGACGCCCTCCGCCCGGGCGGCGGCGGCCACCGCCGCCGTCACCGCGGGAGCGACCCGCTCGTCGAACGGGGACGGGATGACGTAGTCGGCGGCGAGGTCGTCGCCCACCACCGAGGCCAGCGCCTCGGCCGCCGCCAGCTTCATCCCCTCGGTGATCCTGGAGGCCCGCACCTGCAGCGCCCCCGCGAAGATCCCGGGGAACGCCAGCACGTTGTTGATCTGGTTCGGGAAGTCCGACCGTCCGGTGGCCACGACGGCCGCGTACTTGTGCGCGACCTCCGGGTGCACCTCCGGGTCGGGGTTGGCCATGGCGAAGACGAACGCGCCCTCGGCCATCGACGCCACCGCCGGCTCCGGCACCGTGCCGCCGGAGACGCCGATGAAGACGTCGGCGCCGGCCAGCGCCGACTCCAGCGAGCCCGAGATCCCGGCCTTGTTGGTGAACGACGCCAGCTCCGCCTTGACCGGTGTGAGGTCCTCGCGGTCGCGCGAGACGACGCCCTTGCGGTCGGCCACCGCGACGTCGCCGACGCCGGCCTCGATCAGCATCCTGGCGATCGCGACGCCCGCGGCGCCCGCGCCCGAGATCACGGCCCGCAGATCACCCAGCGCCCGTCCGCTCAGCCGTGCCGCGTTCCGCAGCGCCGCCAGGGTCACGACCGCCGTGCCGTGCTGGTCGTCGTGGAAGACCGGGATGTCCAGCCGCTCCTGCAGCCGCTTCTCGATCTCGAAGCACCGGGGCGCGGAGATGTCCTCCAGGTTCACCCCGCCGAAGGACGGGGCGAGCCGGACCACGGTCTCGACGATCTCGTCGACGTCGGTGCAGTTCAGGGCGATCGGGACCGCGTCCACGCCGCCGAACTGCTTGAAGAGGATGGCCTTGCCCTCCATCACCGGGAGGGAGGCCTCGGGCCCGATGTCGCCGAGCCCCAGGACGGCCGTACCGTCCGTCACGACGGCGACGACCTGCGACTTCCACGTGTAGTCGTGGACGAGGTCCGGCTGCTCGGCGATCGCGCTGCACACCTTCGCGACGCCGGGCGTGTACGCCAGGGACAGGTCGTCCTTGTCACGGATCGGCACGGTGGCCTGCACGGCCATCTTGCCGCCGCGGTGCAGCGCGAACGCCGGGTCGAAGGAATCCAGGGGCTCTGCCCCGCTCTCCGGTTCCCCGTGACCGTTCCGGCTTTCGCTGTCGCTGCGAGGATTGACAATCTCCGCTGCCACTTGGTTTTACCCCTTAAATGTTCATGGTTTGAGGGTTGCCACTCCTGGTGAGGGGTGGGCGGGACCGCGCAAGGCCCGGAGGGTTGATGCGTACGGGCCGAACACGACGGGCGCGCCGCACACGCGCCCTGATCCCCGGATGAGGGGTGTAAAGAACCTTCTTACCGGACGGATGCGGTCGGCGACGAGTCCATAACGCGAAGGTCACATGCCGCCGACCTGAAGTGTCACCCGATACAAGGACAAGGCCGATCCGAACAGCTGGCAAACGCACAATCACGACAAAAACCACGGTGCGCGCGTCCACATCCTGGGATAAGCCGAAGATCTTGCGGCCGGAACGGCTAATTCCCGCAGACCGTCCGGCCGGATGTCCCGGAGTGATGCGGTTCGGGTACCGCCCGTTATCCGATTTTGACATCGTGAGGCCCCTGAATGGCTCAGACCGAATGGCAAGATGCCGTAATCGCACGAGGTCGCGACACTCGAAGGCGTGTGTTCTCGTCGACCTGCGGCGCTGCCGATACCCGTCGGCAGTGGCCCACCCATCGGCATCTCCACCCATCCGCCGGAGGAACCCACCATGACCGCAAGCACCACCCGTCGTACCACCGCCGCGCGCTCCCGTCTTGCGGCGGCCGGCGCGATCGCGGTCGCAGGCGCATTGCTTCTCACCGGCTGCGGTGACCAGACCGACGACAGCGGCAGCGGGGGCACCAAGGAGACGGGCAAGTCCAGCTCGGCCCCCCTGTTCGACAAGCTGCCCAAGAAGATCCAGGACGCGGGCGTCCTCAAGGCAGGCACCAACGCCGAGTACGCCCCGATGGAGTTCCAGGAGGGCGGCAAGATCGTGGGCGTCGACCCCGACATCGCCGCCGCGCTGGGCGAGAAGCTGGGCGTCGAGGTCGAGTTCACCTCGGGTTCCTTCGACGGTCTGATCACCTCGCTGAACTCGGGCCGCTACGACATCGCGATGTCGTCCATCACCGACAACAAGCAGCGCCAGGAGGGCCTGGACGACAAGGGCAAGAAGCTGGGCCCGGGTGTCGACTTCGTCGACTACTTCGTCGCCGGCACCGCCGTGTACGTCCAGAAGGGCAACCCGAAGGGGATCAACTCCATCGAGGACCTGTGCGGCCAGCCGGCCGCCGTGCAGCGTGGCACCACGTACGAGAAGGCCCTGCAGACCCAGTCCCAGAAGTGCGCGGACGCGGGCAAGAAGAAGATCAAGATCCAGCCGTTCGAGAACGACACCGAGGCCCAGACCCGTGTGAAGTCGGGCGGCGCGGTCGCCGGCGTCAACGACTACCCGGTCGCGGTCGACCTGGTCCGCAAGGCGGACGGCGGCAACGCCTTCGAGATCGTCGGCGAGCAGGTGGACGCCGGTCCGTTCGGCATCGCGGTGAACAAGGACAACAAGCAGCTCACCGAGGCCCTGGAGGCGGCCGTCAACGCGATCATCGAGGACGGCACGTACAAGAAGATCCTGGCCAAGTGGGGCGCCGAGACCGGCGCCATCGACAAGGCCGTGGTCAACGGCGGTGAGTGACGGTCCCGGCGCGTACTGAAGGGCAGTCGCAGTGACTGACGAATTCGACAAGGGGACGGCCGCCGTCTCCAAGAACAGCGGGGCAGCCGTGCCGCCCGCGGCGATCAAGGCCATCCCGGTCCGCCACTACGGCCGGTGGGTCAGCGGTGTCGTCGTGCTGGCGCTGGTGGCCCTGCTCGTCAACGCCTTCGCCACCGCCGAGAAGATCCAGTGGCACGCCGTCGGCGACTACGTCTTCGACGGCACCGTCCTCGCCGGCGCCGGGCGCACCCTGCTGATCAGCGTCCTGGCGATGGTCATGGGTGTGGTCCTCGGTGTGGTCCTCGCCGTGATGCGGCTGTCGAAGAACCCGGTGACGAGCTGGGTGGCCTGGGTCTACATCTGGTTCTTCCGCGGCACGCCGGTCTACGTGCAGCTCCTGCTGTGGTTCAACCTGGCGCTGATCTTCCCGGTGCTGAACCTCGGCCCGCTCTACAAGGACGAGATGGTCGACGTCATGACGCCGTTCATGGCGGCCCTGCTGGGCCTGGGCCTGAACGAGGCGGCGTACATGGCGGAGATCTGCCGCGCGGGTCTGACGGCCGTCGACGAGGGCCAGACCGAGGCCGCGCACGCACTGGGCATGAGCCACGGCAAGACGCTGCGGCGCATCGTGATCCCGCAGGCGATGCGGGTGATCGTGCCGCCGACGGGCAACGAGTTCATCAACATGCTGAAGACCTCGTCGCTGGTGTACGCGGTGACGTACAACGAGCTGTTGCGCGCCACCTCGACGATCGGCTCCACGTCGTACGCCGTGATGGAGATGCTGTTCGTGGCGTGCATCTGGTACCTGGTCATCACCAGCGTCTTCAGCGTCGGCCAGTACTACCTGGAACGCCGCTTCGCGCGCGGCTCGTCCCGGAACCTGCCGGCGACGCCGTGGCAGAGGATCAAGGTCAATCTGATGGCCTTCAGCCGCGAGAGGGGCAGCACGGTATGACGGCCATGGTGAAGGCGGAGGGCGTCCACAAGTCCTTCGGTCCCGTCGAGGTCCTCAAGGGCATCGACCTGGAGGTGAGGACCGGCGAGGTGTTCTGCCTCATCGGCCCCTCCGGCTCCGGCAAGTCCACCTTCCTCCGGTGCATCAACCACCTGGAGAAGATCAACGCCGGCCGGCTGTACGTCGACGGTGAGCTGGTCGGCTACCGCCAGAAGGGCGACAAGCTGTACGAGCTCAAGGACAGCGAGGTCGCCCGGCAGCGCCGGGACATCGGCATGGTCTTCCAGCGCTTCAACCTGTTCCCGCACATGACGGCCGTCGAGAACGTCATGGAGGCGCCGGTCCAGGTCAAGGGCGTGAGCAGGGCGCAGGCCAGGGAGCGCGCGATGCAGCTCCTGGAGCGCGTGGGCCTCGGCGACAAGGCCGGGAACTACCCCTCGCAGCTCTCCGGCGGTCAGCAGCAGCGCGTGGCGATCGCCCGCGCGCTCGCCATGGACCCCAAGCTGATGCTCTTCGACGAGCCGACCTCGGCGCTCGACCCGGAGCTGGTCGGTGACGTCCTCGACGTCATGCGCGACCTCGCCGAGTCCGGTATGACGATGGTCGTCGTCACCCACGAGATGGGCTTCGCCCGCGAGGTGGGCGACAGCCTGGTCTTCATGGACGGCGGTGTGGTGGTCGAGTCGGGCCACCCGCGCGACGTCCTGACCGACCCGCAGCACGAGCGCACCAAGTCGTTCCTGTCCAAGGTGCTCTGAGCGAACACGCGAAGGGGCGGTACGGCCGGTCCGTACCGCCCCTTCGCGTTTGCCTCCGGCTGCTTCGGCCGGCTACTTCAGCGCCAGCAGCAGGGCGTCCGACGGCGAGCACCACACCGGCCGTGCCTCGCCGAACCCCTTCTCGCGCAGCACGCGCGCGTGCCAGGCGGCCGACGGCGTGTCACCGTCGGCGTGCTCGCCGTAGATCTCGAAGCGGCGGGCCGTCGGCTCCGCGAGGACGGGGTCCGCGGCGGCGAGCCGCCACCACTCGGACCAGTCGAGGGCCCCCTGCGACTTGGCCCGGTCCATGCGGGCGTGGCGCAGGGCGCGTTCGGCCGCGTTGATCCGGGGCGTGGTGTCGTCGATCATGTGGTCCGCGTTCATGAAGACACCGCCGTCGCGCACGAGACCCGCGATGTGTCCGTAGAGGTCCGCGAGGGGGTCCCGGTGCAGCCAGTGGAGGGCGGTCGCGGTCAGCACCGCGTCGTAGGAGTCGTACGGCAGTGCCGCCGGCCACGCGGGGTCCTTGAGGTCGGCCGTCACGAAGGAGACCCGCCCGTCCTCCGCGAAGGTGCCCTCGGCGATGGCGAGCAGCGCCGGGTCCAGGTCGACGCCGGTGGCGGTGGCGTCCGGGAACCGGTCGAGCAGCCGGGCGGTGATGCTGCCCGTGCCGCAGGCGAGGTCCAGCACGCGCGGGGCGGTGCCGACGCAGGCCTCCACCATGTCGAGCATGACCCGGAAGCGTTCCTCGCGGTCCGGCATGTACCACTCCTGCTGCCGGTCCCAGCTCTCCTGCCAGGCCTGCCAGTCGGCGGCGGCCGTGGTGGTGTCCGCGTCCGTCATCGAGCCCCTCCCTCGTTCACGTCACGTAATACCCTTGCAGCACGATCGTCCATTACAAGACCGTGCTCCCGACGATAGAGCCCCTGCGTAAGGACTACAAGTGGAACTGGCCTATTACTCGGATTACGCCGTGCGTCTCGTCAACACCGAGGAACCGGTCCGGGGGAAGGACACGCTGACCTCGGTCGAGGCCGTCCGCGACTTGTTCGGCGCCAACCAGTCGGCCGCCCGGCGCGCCGCCGACGCCGATGTGACGCGGTTCCGTTCGGTGCGCGCCAGGCTCCGCTCGGTCTTCGAGGCGGCCGACGGCGGCGACGAGACCCTCGCCGTCGACCTGCTGAACTCGCTGCTGCTGGAGTTCCCGGTCAGCCCGCAGATCTCCGGCCACGACTTCCGCGACGACGACGGCCGCCCGCTGTGGCACATGCACCTGGCCGACCACCCGTCCAACGCCACCGCCGGCTACGCCGCCATCGCCGCGATGGGCCTGGCCTTCCACCTCACCGAGTACGGCGTGGACCGCCTCGGTCTGTGCGAGGCGTCGCCCTGCCGCAACGCCTACCTGGACACCTCCACCAACCGCTCCCGCCGCTACTGCTCCGACCGCTGCGCCACCCGCGCCAACGTGGCCGCCTACCGCGCCCGCAAACGCCTGGAGGCCGACCGGCCGGAGAGCACGGGCCGCGCCGAGGACAGCGCCCAGCCCACCACGGCCAGCGGCGAACGCCGCCCGGAGCCGCGCGGCCGGTAGCGGAACCGGACCCGGCCGAGCACCAGCTCGTCGGGGACGACCCCGTAGTCGGTGCTGTCGCCGCCCGCGTACGCGTTGTCCCCGAGCACCCACCAGCCGCCGTCGCGCCGCTCGGCGGCCCGCTTGACGACGAGCAGGTCCTGCTGGAAGGGATGCCGCAGCACGATCACGTCCCCGCGTCTGACCCGGGCGCCGTAGTGCACCAGGAGCCGGTCCCCGTGGTGCAGCGTGGGCACCATGGACGGCCCGGTCACCTCGGCCACCCCGAAGGGCAGCGGCGCCCCCGCCCGCTCGGCGTCCTGCGACGACTCCGGCATCACCCGGCACCTCCCCGGTTCTTCCTCCACCAGTCCCAGTGTCACCCGGGACTTTTGCCCTAAGCCCGCGGGGGCACCCGCGAAAAGCCGTCCGCCACGGAGTAATGTCCAGTGTGAGAAGACGATCACGAGGAAGGAACGCTCCATGCTTTCCCGCCTGTTTGCCCCCAAGGTCAAGGTCAGCGCCCACTGCGACCTGCCCTGCGGCGTGTACGACCCGGCTCAGGCCCGCATCGAGGCGGAGTCGGTGAAGGCCGTCCAGGAGAAGATGGCCGGCAACGACGACCCGCACTTCCAGGCCCGTGCCACGGTCATCAAGGAGCAGCGCGCCGAGCTGGCGAAGCACCACGTCTCCGTGCTGTGGAGCGACTACTTCAAGCCCCCGCACTTCGAGAAGTACCCGGAGCTGCACCAGCTGGTCAACGACACCCTGAAGGCCCTCTCGGCCGCCAAGGCGTCGACGGACCCGGCGACGGGCCAGAAGGCCCTGGACTACATCGCCCAGATCGACAAGATCTTCTGGGAGACCAAGAAGGCCTGACCCGGCCTCCTTCCGTGACGGCGATCGGTGCACCATCGCGGTTCGCGGGTGTGCCGAAGGGCCCCGCCGCTCCGTGCGGCGGGGCCCTTCGGTGTTTCCGTGACCGGTCACGCGGGGCGTGGAATGCTGGGCGGATGGAACTGGAGGATCTGGTGCGGCTGCGGCGGGCCCGGGACCGGATGGACCGGGAGTACGCCGAACCGCTCGACGTCGCGGAGCTGGCGCGGACCGCGCTGATGTCGTCCGGCCACTTCCAGCGCAGCTTCCGCGCGGCGTACGGGCAGACGCCGTACGCCTATCTCATGACCCGGCGCATCGAGCGCGCCAAGGCGCTGCTGCGGCGGGGCGACCTGTCGGTGACGGAGGTGTGCCTCGCGGTCGGCTGCACCTCGCTCGGCTCGTTCAGCTCCCGGTTCACCGAGCTGGTCGGGGAGACGCCGAGCGCGTACCGTGCCCGGTCGCACGAGGAGGGCGCGGCCATTCCGCCGTGCGTGGCCCGGATGTACACCCGGCCGGTCCGGGGGCGGGCGCGGGTCGGTCCGGACGAGACCTTCTAACGTGGGCGCATGGACACAGGAAACGACGTACGGCTCGCCCAGTGCTTCATCGCCGTCGACGACCACGACAAGGCACTGGCCTTCTACCGTGACGTACTGGGCCTCGAGGTCCGCAACGACGTGGGGTTCGAGGGGATGCGCTGGGTGACGGTCGCCTCCCCGGAGCAGCCGGACGTGGAGATCGTGCTGGAGCCGCCCGCCGCGAACCCGGACGCCTCCCCCGGTGACAAGCAGGCGATGGCCGAGCTGCTGGCCAAGGGCATGCTGCGCGGGGTCAACTTCACCACCACCGACTGCGACGCCCTCTTCGAGCGTGTCCGCGCCGCCGGTGCGGACGTGCTCCAGGAGCCGGTGGACCAGCCGTACGGGGTGCGCGACTGCGCGTTCCGTGACCCGGCGGGCAACATGCTGCGCTTCGTGGAACGCCCCCGGCGGTGAGCGTCCGCCGGACGCACGCCCCCCGGCGGGCCGGGCCGGGCGGCGGCAGCGGGCCGTCGCCCGGCCGGGTCCGCCGGGGCCCCGCGCCCGTGCCGTGAGGCTAGCGCTGTGTGGAGGTCCTGCTCACGGCGTCCTTCCGTTCCGGTCCCGGCTCGGCGCCACCGGGCGGTCCGGCGGCCTCACGGGAGCCGGACTCCCGGCACTGCGGGTTGCGGCACGGACCGTGCGCCCACATCGGGACCCACGCGCCCAGCGTCTTGTGACGCCGGACCACCCTCTCCACTGGCTGTCCGCAGGCGGGACAGACCGGTCGTTCGCTGTCCATGCCCTCAGGGTAGGTCCGGAGCGGCCTCAGCGCTTCCCGCCGTAGGTCCGCACCGGCACGCTGTTGCCGAACGGGCGCACCGGCTCCAGCGCGGGGCCCTGCGGCGGGCCCTTCCGGACCGCGGACCGGACGGGGTCGTGCGTCCTCCGCGGTTCCGGCCTTCCGTCAGCCCTCCGCGCGGACGGCGGGCGGCACTTCCCGGCCGGCCCCCGGAGGCCACACGACCTCCACGGGGACGCCCCGGGTCCGGGCGTAGGTCACCAGGTGGGCGGTGGCGTCGCGGCCACTGGAGGGGGAACCGTCCCAGACGGCCAGGAGGAGGTCGCCCGAGGCGACGAGCCGTTCGTCCGCGCCGACGCAGGAGTCGCGGTCCACCGGGTCGTAGGCCAGCAGGCGCACCTCGTCGGCGAGGGTCAGCAGCTCACCGGACGCCGTCCGGTGCCGCCGGGGCGGCATGGCGAGCCCCTCGAGGTGCCTGGGGATCACCACGGCCAGTGGGCACCCCGACGCCCGCGCGGCCCGGCCGGACGCCAGGGGCGTTCCCGCGCCGGCCCGCACCACGGTCACGGCCGGGGCGGGGCGCCGCGCCAGCCGGGTCCGCAGCGCGGACTCCACCAGGAGGAGCGTGTCCGGGGTCAGGTCGGCGTGCCCCACCACCGTGATGTTCCCGCCCGTCGTGCCGTCGTCGTCCGCCGTCGTCGTCATCCCGTCCCCACCGGCCTCGTCGTCCGGCGCCCGCCGGATCCCCCGGTACGGTCGGCGGGCGCCACCCGCGGGCCAGTGAAGTCCGGGCGCACGCCGACGGCCAGGGCCGAACGTCCCTTTCCGGGTCCCTGACCCGACGGCGGCCCGTCGCTCCCGGCCGGTCCGTCAGCCGGCCGTGCGGGGCTCGCGCCACATGGGCCACATGGACGGGCCGTCCGGGAGGGCCAGGGGCTCACCGGACGCCTCGAAGCCGAGGCGCCGGTAGAGCAGGGCGCTGCGCTCGCTGCTCGCCTCCAGGTACGCCGCCAGCCCCTCCCGGTCGCAGCGGTCGAGAACGGAGCCGATCAGTGCGGTGCCGAGCCCCTCGCCCTGGCGGTCGGGTGCCACGCCGATCATCCACAGGTACTCGTGGGCCCGTCCCACGGGGTGGATGTCCGCGGTGAGCCGGCCGATCAGCTCCACCCGCTCGTTGTCCGGATCGACGGCCCGACGCATCTGCGCGAACCCGTCGTCGTCCGGCCGCTCTTCGCCGTGCCCGGGATCCTCCGCAGGTACGGACATCCACAGCGCGCACGCCGAGCCGTCCTCGGTGAGGTCGACGCGCCCCTCGGCGAGCACGACGTCGGTGAAGGCGGCCATCAGCCGGTGGTGCGTCGTACGGCGGTACTCGTCGCCGGGGAAGACCCAGCCACTGACCGGGTCGTTCTGGAACGCCTCGTCCAGGAGCCGGACGATCAGCTCCCGGTCCCCTTCCCCAGCTGTCCGGATCGCCACGCCCATGTCCGCCCCTTCGCCTCAACCGTCTTCGCGCGTACGGACGTTGAGCGTAGTGGGGTGCCGAGCAGGGGAGGGCGGGCCCCGCACATCGTGGGGAAGTGCGGGACCCGCCGGACCGGAGCCACGGTGCCGTGCGGGGTCAGGAGCCGCACGGCACCCCGTGGCTCCGGGGCCGGGGGACGGACGGCCGTCAGGTGCTGCGCCGGGTCACGAACTCGGCCAGGGCCAGCAACCCGCCCGCCGCCTCCGGGTCGGGCACCGCGCGGGCCACCTCCTGCATCGCCCGGGCCATCCGGTCGGCCGCCTGGACCTGCGCCCAGTCCCGGCCGCCCGCCCGTTCCACGGCCAGGGCGACGAGGTCCAGGTCGTCCTCCTTCTGATGCGGGATCGCATACAGGTCCGCGAGTTCCGCGGCCTCCGGGGTGCCGGAGGTGAGCGCGGCGACCACCGGCAGCGACTTCTTGCGGGCGGCCAGGTCCGCGCCGGCCGGTTTGCCGGTGCGGCAGGGATCGCCCCATATGCCGATCACGTCGTCGATGAGCTGGAACGCCAGTCCGGCCTCCCGGCCGAACACGTCCAGCGCCGCCACGTCCGCGTCCCCGGCGTCCGCGTACAGCGCCCCGATCGCGCAGGCGCAGCCGAGCAGCGCACCGGTCTTGGCCTCGGCCATGGCGAGCGTCTCGGCGAGGGTGACCTCGCCGGGCCCCCGCTGCTCCATGGCCGTGTCCACGTGCTGTCCCGCGCACAGCTCGACCACGCAGTCCGCGAGCCGGGCCGCCGCCGCGGAAGCCGCCGGATGGGGGTCCTCGGCGAGCAGCCGCAGGGCGAGCGCCTGGAGGGCGTCCCCGGCGAGGATCGCGTCGGCGTCCCCGAACACCGTCCAGGCGGTGGGCCGGTGGCGGCGGGTGGCGTCCCGGTCCATCACGTCGTCGTGCAGCAACGTGAAGTTGTGGACCAGTTCCACGGCGGCCGCGGCCCGTACGGCGGCCGCCCGGGCCGCGGGCCCGCCCAGGGCGGAGGCCGCGGTGAGCACCAGGGCGGGGCGGATCGCCTTGCCCGAGCCGACCCCGGCGGGGGCGCCCTCCGCCTGTTCCCAGCCGAAGTGGTGGAACGCGACACGGCGCATCGGGCCGGGCAGCGAGCCGACGGCGGCCCGTAGCACCGGATCGACCTCGGCCCGTGCCCGCTCCAGCAGCATCGTCGCCTCGTGCCCGTCGCCGGGCCGCTGCTCCGGCACCGCCGGTGTCCCGGTCGTGCCCTGCGCCGCAAGCCCCGTCTTCGGCTCCGTGATGGAATCCGTCATCGACTTCCCCCTGGGACCGGTTCGGTGAAGGAGCGGAGGGACGGCGCTTGCGCACCCGCCGAGCGCGTACCTCCGAGGTGTACCCGCCCGGACGGGCGGGGACACGGCGTGCGGCGCGGGAGCCGGCGGCAGGTCACCGCCAGCGGCCGATCTCGACGTTCTCCAGGACGCCGAGCGCGTCCGGTACCAGGACCGCGGCCGAGTAGTAGGCCGTGACCAGGTACTTGATGATGGCCTGTTCGTTGATGCCCATGAACCGCACGGACAGGCTCGGCTCGATCTCGTCGGGGATGCCGGTGGCCCGCAGCCCGATGACGCCCTGCTCCTCCTCCCCGGTGCGCAGCGCGATGATGGAGGTCGTGCGGGCCTCGGTCACCGGGATCTTGTTGCACGGGTAGAGGGGCACCCCCCGCCAGGTGGGGATGCGGTTGCCGCCCATGTCGATGGTCTCCGGGACGAGTCCCCGCTTGTTGAGCTCGCGGCCGAACGCGGCGATCGCGCGCGGGTGGGCGAGCAGCAGCCTGGTGCCGCGCCGCCTGCTGAGCAGTTCGTCCATGTCGTCGGGGCTCGGCACGCCGTCGTGCGGCTGGATCCGCTGGTCGTACTCGCAGTTGTGGAGCAGGCCGAAGTCGCGGTTGTTGACGAGTTCGTGCTCCTGGCGTTCCTTCAGCGCCTCGACGGTCAGCCGGATCTGCTGTTCCGTCTGGTTCATGGGCTGGTTGTAGAGGTCGGCCACGCGGGTGTGGATGCGCAGCACGGTCTGGGCGACGCTGAGTTCGTACTCGCGTGGCCTGGCCTCGTAGTCGACGAAGGTGTGCGGGATGTCCGGCTCACCGCTGTGGCCGGCCGCGAGGTCGATCTCCTTCTCCCCGTACCTGTTGGTGCGCTGGCCGGGGACCGTGAGCCGTCGGCGGAGGTGGTCGCGCAGGGTGTCCGCCCGCTCGGCGACCTGCTCGACGGCCTCGCGCGGCAGCACGAGCACGGTGCAGGCGGTGAGGGTGCGGGCGGTGTACTCCCAGATGGCGTCCCCGCCCAGCAGCGCCTGGTCACCGAAGTAGGCGCCGTCGGCGAGGACTCCGAGGGACTCGTCCTCGCCGTAGGGGCCGGTGCCGACCCGCTCCACCCTGCCGTGCGCCAGCAGGTACACCTCGTCGGCCGGGCTGCCGAAGGAGGCGATGACCTGGCCGGCTTCGATCTCCCGCTGCCGGCAGCGGGCGGCCAGTTCGGCCAGCACCTCGTCGTCCTCGTAGCCCCGCAGCACCGGAAGCTCGCCGAGCTCCGCGGGAATGACCTCGACGCGGTCGCCGGTCTTCACGAACGTCATCCGGCCGTCACCCACGGCGTAGGTCAGCCGCCGGTTGACACGGTATGCACCACCCCGCACGTCGACCCAGGGCAGCATACGCAGCAGCCAGCGCGAGCTGATCTCTTGCATCTGCGGTACGGATTTGGTCGTGGTGGCCAGGTTCCGCGCGGCCGCCGTACCGAGGCTCTGCTGCTGCCCGGCCTGCCCCGTGTGGACCTCTTCGCCTACCGACATAGAGAATTGCCCTCCCCGATGGTGATCCCCACCCGGCCGCGCCGGGTGCGGCATTGCGTGATCAAGCCTCCCTCACTCAGGGTGCCCGCACCATTACCCGATCGAGCGGGATTGGATCTTGGGCGGGCTGGGCACACTGGGGCGCCCGTTCGGCGGCGCCGGACCGGAAGGGAGTTGTCCGGATCGACTCGCACAGCCGGCGAACGAGTAGTTGAACTCGCTCCTTTTCGGTATAGGCCCGGTAGCAGGCGGCTGCGGACGGCGGCCGCCGCCCGGCACTAAGGAGGGCGGTCATGGCCCCACCCATGTCCGCGAGCGCGTTCCTGCGCGCCCTGAAGGCGGAGGGCCTCACGGTCGTCGAGGTCGGCGACTGGCGCAAGCACAACCGCAACCACAAGGGCCCCTGGGGCCCGGTCCACGGCGTGATGATCCACCACACGGTGACCAAGGGCAGCGCCCGCACGGTCGACCTCTGCCGCAAGGGTTACGAGGGTCTGCCCGGCCCCCTGTGCCACGGCGTCATCACCAAGGACGGCCGGGTCCACCTCGTCGGCTACGGCAGGGCCAACCACGCGGGGCTCGGCGACGACGACGTGCTCCGCGCGGTGATCGCCGAACGGGCGCTGCCGAAGGACAACGAGGCGAACACCGACGGCAACCGTCACTTCTACGGCTTCGAGTGCGAGAACCTGGGCGACGGCGAGGACCCCTGGCCGGCCGCCCAGCTGGAGGCCGTCGAGAGGGCCGCGGCCGCCGTCTGCCGCCACCACGGCTGGAACGAGCGGTCGGTGATCGGGCACAAGGAGTGGCAGCCGGGGAAGGTGGACCCGCGCGGGTTCACGATGGGCTCGATGCGGAAACGGATCGGCGACCGGCTGAGGTGACGCGCGGGCGCGACGGCGCGCGGTCCGCCTGGCGACAACCCGTCGGAACCTGTCGCCCGCTCCCCTGGGGCCCGGAGCGGCCCGCTCCTAGCGTGGTGAGCCGTCCCTGACGGTCCCAGGAGAAGGCCTCGCCATGCAGTACGTCGCCCCCGTCGGCATCGGTGTCCTCTACGCCCTGCTGATGTCCCTCGTCCGCGAACCGCACCGGCGGCGCCTGAACGCCCTCATGGTCGCCGGTGCGGGCGCCGCCTACCTCAGCGGCGGCGCGCTGGGCGGCTGGGAGTTCGCCTTCACGGCGCTGGTCACCTACGTGGCGTTCCGCGGCCTGGACTCCTGGACGTTCATCGGCGTCGGCTGGCTGCTGCACACCGCGTGGGACGTCGTCCACCACCTCAAGGGCGGCCCCATCGTCCCGTTCGCCCCCACCTCGTCCCTGGGCTGCGCGATCTGCGACCCGGTGATCGCGCTGTGGTGCCTGTGGGGCGGTCCCTCCCCGGTCGACGTGTTCCGCCGCCCGGGCGGCGACCGCCGCAGGGGCCGCACGGAGCCGCGGGCGACAATGTCCCGGTGACCGGCTCCGACACCCCCGACACCCCCGACCCCCGCGACGCCCTCGCCGGCCTGCGCCCACGGCTGCCCTCGCCGCTGCGGGAGGTCGTGGACGGGCGGTTCGGGCGGCGCGGGGTGCGGCTGCTGCTGAAGCGGGACGATCTGATCCATCCGGAGCTGGTCGGCAACAAGTGGCGCAAGCTCGCCCCCAACCTCGACGAGGCGGCCGGACGGACCGTGCTCACCTTCGGCGGCGCGTACTCCAACCACCTGCGGGCCACGGCCGCCGCCGGCCGGCTGCTCGGCCTGCGCACCGTCGGCGTGGTGCGCGGACAGGAACTCGCCGGCCGCCCGCTCAATCCCTCGCTGGCCCGGTGCGCGGCCGACGGCATGCGGCTGCACTTCGTCGACCGGTCGACGTACCGCCGCAAGGCCGAGCCGGGGACCCTGGCGGCCGTGCTCCGCGCGGCGGACGCCGAGGGCGCGTACGTCGTGCCCGAGGGCGGCAGCAACCCCGCCGCCGTGCGCGGCTGCCGGACGCTCGGGGAGGAGCTGGCCGGCCGGGCGGACGTGGCGGCGGTGGCCTGCGGCACCGGCGGCACGCTGGCCGGGCTGGCCGCCGGGCTCGGCGGCGGGACGCGCGCGCTGGGCGTCCCCGTGCTCAGAGGAGGCTTCCTGGCCGATGACGTACGGGCCCTGCAGCGCGAGGCGTTCGGCGGCCCGCGCGGCGACTGGAGCCTCGACGACCGCTTCCACTTCGGCGGTTACGCCCGCGTCACCCCGGAACTCGAGGCGTTCGCCGAGGACTTCGAGCAGCGTCACGGCGTCCCGGTCGAACGTCTCTATGTCGCCAAACTGCTTTACGCCCTTGTCGTCCTGGCGGAGGAGAACGCGTTCCCGCGCGGGAGCACGGTCGCCGCGGTGGTCACCGGCCGGCCCTTCCCGTGAACGGCGCCCCCCTCACGCCGTCTCCCGGTACGCCGCCGCCTCCTCCAGGTCCAGTCGGCGCAGCAGCGTGCGCAGCATCTCGTCGTCGATGTGGCGGCCGTCGCGCAGCCGGACGAACACCTCGCGTTCCGCGCTGATCATCTCCCGCGACAGCCGCCGGTAGGTGTCGTCCACCGACTCCCCGGTGACCGGGTTGACCTGCCCGAGCCGTTCCCACACGGCGTTGCGGCGGCGCTCCAGCACGGTGCGCAGGCGTTCGGCGAGCGGTGCGGGCAGGGTGTTGCGCTCGTCGGCCAGGAGTTCGTCCAGGCGCTGCTCGGCGACCCGGGAGGCCTGCGCCTGGGCGTTGGCCTCGGCCAGGGTCTCGGCCCGTGCGTCACGCCCGGGGAGCTTCAGCACCCGGATCAGCGGGGGCAGCGTCAGCCCCTGCACGACCAGGGTGCCGATGACGGTGGTGAAGGTCAGGAAGAGCAGCAGGTTGCGCTGCGGGAAGTCCTCGCCCTCGGCGGTGACCGGGATCGAGAAGGCGATGGCCAGCGAGACCACGCCCCGCATCCCGGCCCAGGCGATGACGAACGGCGCCTTCCAGCCGGGCCTCCCCTCCCGTTCCCTGATCCGCGCCGACAGCAGCGGCGGCAGCCAGGTCGCCGGGTACACCCAGAGGAACCGGACGACGACCACCACCGCGAAGACGACGACCGCGTACCGGGCGGCCTCGGTGCCCTCGTACGCGCCGAGCCCCCTCAGGACGACGGGCAGCTGCAGTCCGATCAGCGCGAACACCGCGGACTCCAGGACGAACGCGACCATCTTCCACACCGCGTCCTCCTGGAGACGGGTGGCGAAGTCGACCTCCCACGCGCGGTGCCCCAGGTAGAGGGCGACGACCACCACGGCGATGACGCCGGAGGCGCGCACCTGCTCGGCGGCGGCGTACGCGGCGAACGGGATCAGCAGGGAGAGCGTGTTCTGCAGCAGCGCCTCCTTCACGTGGATGCGCAGCCAGTGCAGCGGCGCCATCAGCACCAGGCCGACGGCCAGCCCGCCGACCGCCGCGAGCAGGAACTCCCCGACTCCCCCGGCCCAGGTCGCGCCCTCGCCGACCGCCGCCGCCAGGGCCACCCGGAAGGCGGTGATCGCGGTGGCGTCGTTCAGCAGGGACTCGCCCTGGAGGACGGTGGTGATCCGGGACGGCAGGCCGACCCTGCGGGCCACCGCCGTCGCCGCCACCGCGTCCGGCGGGGCCACCACGGCGCCGAACACCAGCGCCGCGGTCAGCGGCAGGCCCGGCACGATCAGGTACAGGACCCAGCCGACGGCGAACGTCGCGAACAGCACGTACCCCACCGACAGCAGTGCCACCGGTCGCAGTTGCGCCCGCAGGTCGAGGTAGGAGCTGTCGGTGGCCGCGGTGTGCAGCAGCGGGGGCAGGACGAGCGGCAGGACGACGTGCGGGTCGAGCGTGTAGGCGGGCACGCCGGGGAGATAGCTGACCGCCAGCCCGGCGGCGACCAGCAGCAGCGGTGGCGGCACCGGGGTGCGCCGGGCGGCCGCGGCGATCGCGGCGCTGCCCGCCACCAGCAACAGCAGCGGCATCACGTCCATGTCCGGCCCACCCTCGTTTTTCCACGCGCTCGTCCGCGCGGGCGTCGTAACCTGGCAATCATGAAACAGTGCACGCACGTCGACGCGCTGCCGCACCCGGAACCCGTCCCGCTCGGCGAGACGTGTCCGGAGTGCCTGCGGGACGGCACCGATCCGGTGCAGCTGCGCCTCTGCCTCACCTGCGGTCACGTCGGATGCTGCGACTCCTCGCCGAAGCGGCACGCCACGGAGCACCACAGGGAAACCGGCCATCCCGTCATGCGGACCCATGAGCCCGGCGAGGACTGGCGCTGGTGCTTCGTCGACCACGTACTGGTGTGAACCGGCGTGACCCCGGTGCCGGACGGTTCGACCGTCCGGCGTCCGGGTACGTCAATGCGGCGCACGCTCTTCCCATTTGGGGACCGCAGACCCCTAGCCACGGAGCGTGTTCGCAGTTTTACTATGAGTGACAGCACGCGGGCCGGGGTCCCGGGGACAGGACCGGCGAGAGCGCGATAGCGTCACCGCTGAACCACGTAGCGCGTTACCCGGGGGCGAACCAGGCCCTGAAACGCTTGTACCACCTTGGAGGTGAGGGTGTCCCAGATCGCAGGCGAGCCCGCGACCCAGGACTTCGTGGAAGTCCGGCTGCCGGCCGCGGGGGCCTACCTGTCGGTGCTGCGTACGGCCACGGCCGGCCTCGCGGCCCGTTTGGACTTCACCCTCGACGAGATCGAGGACCTGCGCATCGCGGTCGACGAGGCCTGCGCGATCCTGCTTCAGCAGGCCGTGCCGGGTTCGGTGCTCAGCTGTGTCTTCCGGCTCGTCGACGACTCGCTCGAGGTGACCGTCTCGGCGCCGACCACGGACGGTCACGCTCCGTCACGGGACACCTTCGCCTGGACCGTCCTGTCCGCGCTCGCGGGCAAGGTCTCCTCCGCCGTGGACGAGGACAGGACCGTGTCGATCAGCCTCTACAAACAGCGCGGCGCGGGACCCGGGCCGACGTGAGGAACGAGGACGGGCCGGTGCGGGACGAAGAACGCGGCACACGGGAGCTGCCGGCCGAGCGCGTGCCGGACGGCATCGACGGCATCCCCGAGCAGGCCCGGCCGCATCCGGAGGACGACTCCTCGGAGACCGTCCCCCCGGGCGGCGGGCAGTCCGGCGGTGCCGCACGGAGCGCGCCCCCGGCCGGCCCGGCCGGGGCCGCTCCCGGTCAGGGTGGCTCCCCCGCCGGGGCCGGGCCGACGGCGGGGGACGAGTCGAGCGCTCGGGGAAGGGCGACGGGCGGGACGATGAGCGAGCACGAGCGACACGCCGAGGACCAGGCACCGCGTGCGCCCGCCGCCCGGGGCGCGCGGAGCGCCCCCGGCACCGCGGGCACCCAGGACGGGCACGCGCACCAGGGCCCGCAGGACCGCAGCGGAGCGCGCGCCATGTTCCTCGAGCTGCGCGCGCTGCAGGACGGCACCCCCGAGTACGCGGAGCTGCGCAACCGTCTGGTGCGCATGCACCTGCCGCTCGTCGAGCACCTCGCGCGCCGCTTCCGCAACCGCGGTGAGCCGCTGGACGACCTCACCCAGGTCGCCACGATCGGGCTGATCAAGTCGGTCGACCGCTTCGACCCCGACCGGGGCGTGGAGTTCTCGACGTACGCGACGCCGACGGTCGTCGGCGAGATCAAGCGGCACTTCCGCGACAAGGGCTGGGCGGTGCGGGTGCCGCGCCGGCTGCAGGAGCTGCGGCTGGCGCTCACCACGGCCACGGCGGAACTCTCCCAGCTGCACGGGCGCTCCCCCACGGTGCACGAGCTGGCCGAGAAGCTGGCCATCTCCGAGGAGGAGGTCCTGGAGGGCCTGGAGTCGGCGAACGCGTACTCCACGCTGTCCCTGGACGTCCCCGACACCGACGACGAGTCCCCGGCGGTCGCCGACACCCTCGGCGCCGAGGACGAGGCGCTGGAGGGCGTGGAGTACCGGGAGTCGCTCAAGCCGCTGCTGGAGGACCTGCCGCCGCGCGAGAAGCGGATCCTGCTGCTGCGCTTCTTCGGCAACATGACCCAGTCGCAGATCGCCCAGGAGGTCGGCATCTCGCAGATGCACGTCTCCCGGCTGCTGGCCCGCACCCTGGCCCAGCTGCGGGAGAAGCTGCTCGTGGAGGAGTGACCCGGTGCCGCCCGGGCGCTACTTCCCGGCGCTCCCGGGCCCCCGGATGTCGAGGGCCCGGGTCGTCTCGGGGTTGACCAGCAGGACGAGGGCGGTGACGGCCACGACGGCGAGCGCGATCCCGGCGGGGATGGCCACGCTGTCGGAGCGCAGCAGGTTGTAG
This sequence comes from Streptomyces sp. NPDC126497, assembly GCF_040302425.1. Taxonomy (NCBI): domain Bacteria; kingdom Bacillati; phylum Actinomycetota; class Actinomycetes; order Kitasatosporales; family Streptomycetaceae; genus Streptomyces; species Streptomyces sp. NPDC126497. The sequence goes on along the minus strand of NZ_JBEORT010000003.1, from coordinate 45,447 downwards.
GCCACCGGCAGCGCGATGATCTGCGTGATGACGGCGGGACCGCGGCTCCAGCCCCGTCGGGCGAACAGCCCCCGCGCGGCGAGCAGCGGGAGCAGCGCGAGCACGATCAGCGTCACCCCGCCGGTGACGGCCTGCCGGCGGTCGTCCGGTTCGCCGGTGACGGCGAGGACCGCCATCCACCCTCCGACGGCCACCATCGCGAGCCCTTCCAGGGCGGCCAGCGCCGCGGCGTACGTCAGACGGCGCGGGCGGGGGCCGGTGGTGTCCGGGGCGGGGGTCTGCTGACTGCTCACCCCTGAAGGGTAGCCCTCGCCGCAGGCCCGACCCGTGTCGAGGCTCACGCCCCCGGCCACCGCTCCCGACCCGCCTCGGTCTGGGCCCGGTACCGCTCAGTAGGTACCCTGCACGTCATGCGTGCACTTCTCGTGGTCAACCCGGCGGCTACCACCACCAGTGCGCGTACGCGTGACGTGCTGATCCACGCGCTCGCCAGCGAGATGAAGCTCGAGGCGGTCACCACCGAGTACCGCGGACACGCGCGCGACCTGGGCCGGCAGGCCGCGCAGAGCGACGACATCGACCTGGTGGTGGCGCTCGGCGGGGACGGCACGGTCAACGAGGTGGTCAACGGTCTGCTGCACGCGGGGCCCGATCCGGAGCACCTGCCCGGTCTCGCCGTGGTCCCCGGCGGCTCCACCAACGTCTTCGCCCGCGCCCTGGGTCTGCCCAACCAGCCCGTGGAGGCCACCGGCGTCCTGCTGGACGCGCTGCGCGAGGGCCGGGAGCGCACCGTGGGCCTGGGGCTGACCTCGGGCACGCCGGGCTCGGAGGACGAGGCCGTCCCGGCCCGCTGGTTCACCTTCAACGCGGGGCTGGGCTTCGACGCCGGGGTGGTCGGCCGGGTGGAGCAGCAGCGGGAGCGCGGCAGGAAGTCGACCCACGCGCTGTACATGCGTCAGGTGGTCCGTCAGCTGCTCGGCGATCCGCACCGCCGGCGCGGGGTGATCACGCTGGAGCACCCGGGCGAGGAACCGGTCACCGATCTGGTGCTCTCCATAGTCTCGAACACCTCGCCCTGGACGTTCCTCGGCAATCGCCCGATCTACGCCTCGCCCCAGGCCTCGTTCGACACCGCGCTCGACCTCTTCGGTCTGAGGCGGCTCTCCACCGCCGCGGTTGCCCGGTATGGCACCCAGTTGCTCACTTCGTCCCCGGAGCGCGGACCCCGTGGCAGGCACGCGGTCTCCCGGCACGATCTGACGGGCTTCACCTTGCATTCGAAGGTGCCGCTGCCCCTCCAGATGGACGGTGACCACCTGGGGCTGCGAACCAGCGTGACGTTCACAGGCGTACGCCGTGCACTGCGTGTGATTGTGTGAGCAGAAAGGGCCAAAGTCCTTTCAGTCGAACGTTTAGGCCAGGATCCACCCCATGGAAGTACGGCTGTGACCTAGTCGACACCGAAGAATCAAAAAAAACTTTCCGGAAGGGGTTGTATCCGCCGCCGAGGTTTGCGAGTCTCTTCTTGGCGATCAGGACGGCCCCGCAACACCGGCCTCCACAGATCGCCGGAATCCCTCTTCAAACCCAAGGACCACGCCAGGGAACCTGGCGGTCGGCCCTTCCCTTGTCGGGGGATTCGTGAAAGCGTTCACATTCACAAGCAATCGCAGTACATACCCAGGAGAGGTAGCAGCCATGGACTGGCGTCACAACGCCGTTTGCCGCGAGGAAGACCCCGAGCTCTTCTTCCCCATCGGCAACACCGGTCCTGCGCTGCTGCAGATCGAGGAAGCCAAGGCCGTCTGCCGTCGCTGCCCGGTGATCGAGAGCTGCCTGCAGTGGGCGCTCGAGTCCGGTCAGGACAGCGGCGTCTGGGGTGGTCTCAGCGAGGACGAGCGTCGCGCGATGAAGCGCCGTGCCGCCCGCAACCGGGCCCGTCAGGCCTCCGCCTGACAACCCACCCCTGCTGACAGCCTGAGCTTGGCGGCGCGTACGGCGTGTACGCATCTCCCGCCCCCGAGCCGCAGCGCGCAGTTGAGCATGAGCCCCGGCCGCCTTCAGCGGTCCGGGGCTCCGTGCCGTCCGCGCCCGCTACTTGTCCGACTGCACCGGGATGTCCAGGATCACCCTGGTCCCCCGCTCCGGCGCCGGCACCATGTCGAAGGTGCCGCCCAACTCGCCCTCCACCAGGGTCCGCACGATCTGCAGGCCGAGGTTGCCCGCGGTGTGCGGGTCGAAGTCCTCGGGCAGCCCCACTCCGTCGTCCTGCACGGTGACCAGCAGGCGGGTCTCCTTCGAGGTGCCGCCGCGGACCGCCGACACCTCGACGGTGCCGGTGTCGCCCTCGGCGAAACCGTGCTCCAGGGCGTTCTGCAGCACCTCGGTCAGCACCATCGACAGCGGGGTGGCGACCTCGGCGTCGAGTATCCCGAAGCGGCCCGAGCGCCGACCGGTGACCTTGCCCGGGGAGATCTCGGCGACCATCGCGAGGACGCGGTCGGCGATCTCGTCGAACTCCACCCGCTCGTCCAGGTTCTGGGACAGCGTCTCGTGCACGATGGCGATGGACCCCACCCGGCGCACCGCCTCCTCCAGCGCCGCACGGCCGCGCTCGGACCCGATGCGCCGCGCCTGCAGGCGGAGCAGCGCCGCCACCGTCTGGAGGTTGTTCTTCACCCGGTGGTGGATCTCCCGGATGGTCGCGTCCTTGGTGATCAACTCTCGTTCGCGGCGGCGAAGTTCCGTGACGTCACGGAGCAGCACCAGCGAACCGATGCGCGTCCCCTTCGGCTTGAGCGGGATCGCCCGGAACTGGATCACCCCGTCGTGCGCCTCGATCTCGAACTCGCGCGGGGCCCAGCCGCTGGCGACCTTGGCCAGCGCCTCGTCCACCGGACCGCGGGAGGGGGCCAGTTCGGCGGTGGTCTGTCCGAGGTGATGACCCACCAGGTCGGCGGCGAGGCCCATGCGGTGGTACGCGGACAGGGCGTTCGGGGAGGCGTACTGGACGATGCCGTCGGCGTCGAGCCGGATCAGTCCGTCGCCGACCCGGGGCGAGGCGTCCATCTCGAGCTGCTGGTTCGCGAACGGGAAGGATCCGGCGGCGATCATCTGCGCGAGGTCGGAGGCGCTCTGGAGGTAGGTCAGCTCCAGCCGGCTCGGGGTGCGCACGGTGAGCAGGTTGGTGTTGCGCGCGATGACGCCGAGGACGCGCCCCTCGCGCCGCACGGGGATGGACTCGACCCGTACGGGGACCTCCTCGCGCCACTCCGGGTCCCCCTCGCGGACGATCCGTCCCTCGTCCAGGGCCGCGTCCAGCATGGGGCGGCGTCCGCGCGGGACGAGGTGACCGACCATGTCGTCCTGGTACGAGGTCGGGCCGGTGTTGGGCCGCATCTGGGCGACGGAGACGTAGCGGGTGCCGTCGCGGGTGGGGACCCACAGGACCAGGTCGGCGAAGGAGAGGTCGGAGAGCAGCTGCCACTCCGAGACCAGCAGGTGGAGCCACTCGAGATCGGTGTCGTCGAGGGCGGTGTGCTGGCGTACGAGTTCGTTCATGGAGGGCACGTCAGCGAGCGTACCCGGCGGTCCGCGGGACCGCGGAACACCCGCGGGCCGCGGCGCCTGAGAGGGACCCTCAACCCTCCCGGCACCGCAGCCCGGAGCTACGTCGGCCGTGGGGTGTGCGGTCCCGGTCGGCCGAGCGACGAGGAGCCGGGGCAGTCAGGGCAGAGAGCTCCGGTTCCTCGGTTCCGCCTTCCTGTGCGGGGAAGGCAGGCTTCTGGTGTGTCTCCTGTGCATTGTGGACTAGACCACTACTCCTGTAAATGCGCCGGACGCCGCCGGCCGGTGCCGCGCCGTCGCCCGCCCGGACGCACGGGCGTCCGTCACGCAGCCTAACCCGTGGGACCCCCGCACGGAGCCGGTCGGGCGGGGCAATTTCGGCGCGCGGCCACCGCGCCCGCTCTGTTAGATTGAGATTGGTCTAAACCACATTGCACCACCCTGCGGATCCACGCGCACGGATCCGGTCCCAGTCGAGTCCTCCAGAAGATCGGCAGGCCCACCGTGGAAGTTGTCATCGTTGCGGACGCCAAGGCGGGCGGCGAGCTCATCGCCGGGGCCATGGCACGGCTCCTGCGACGCAAGCCCGACGCCCTGCTCGGCGTGGCCACCGGCTCGACGCCGCTGCCCGTCTACGAGGCGCTGGCGGCCCGGGTGCGCTCCGGCGCCGTGGACACCTCACGGGCGCGGATCGCCCAGCTCGACGAGTACGTGGGACTGCCCGCCGACCACCCCGAGTCCTACCGTTCGGTGCTCCGGCGCGAGGTGCTGGAACCGCTCGGCATCGGGATGGACGCCTTCATGGGCCCCGACGGCACCGCCGAGGACGTGCAGGGCGCGTGCGAGGCCTACGACCGGGAGCTGACCGAGGCCGGCGGCGTGGACCTCCAGCTGCTCGGGATCGGCACGGACGGGCACATCGGATTCAACGAACCGTGTTCCTCGCTGGCCTCGCGCACCCGGATCAAGACGCTGACCGAGCAGACCCGGGTGGACAACGCCCGCTTCTTCGACGGTGACATCGACCAGGTCCCGCACCACGTGATCACCCAGGGCATCGGCACCATCCTGGAGGCCCGCCACCTGGTCCTGCTCGCCACCGGCGAGGGCAAGGCGGACGCGGTCGCCGCGACCGTCGAGGGACCGGTGGCGGCGGTGTGCCCGGCGTCCGCGCTGCAGCTCCACCCGCACGCCACGGTGGTCGTCGACGAGGCCGCCGCCGCCAAGCTGAAGCTCGCCGACTACTTCCGGCACACCTACGCGAACAAGCCGGACTGGCAGGGCGTCTGAACGCCCCTGCGTGGTCTGGACCATCCCCCGTCCCAGGGGTATACAAGGGAGATCACGGAGCGTGCGGGGCACATCCCCGCCCCGAGCCGTGCCACGATGTCAGCCGCGACCGACGGGACGCCGGTCGTTTCGGCACCCGGAGCCGGGAAGGCAGAGCATGAGCACCGACGTCAGCAGTGCGGAGAACGAGGGTGGGACCACGGTCCGTACGGCGCGTGTGCCCAAGTACTACCGGCTGAAGAAGCACCTGCTCGACATGACCGAGACGGCGCCGCCCGGCACGCCGGTCCCGCCCGAGCGCACCCTGGCGGCCGAGTTCGACACCTCGCGCACCACCGTGCGCCAGGCGCTCCAGGAGCTGGTGGTCGAGGGACGTCTGGAGCGCATCCAGGGCAAGGGGACCTTCGTCGCCAAGCCCAAGGTCTCCCAGGCTCTCCAGCTCACCTCGTACACCGAGGACATGCGCGCCCAGGGCCTGGAACCCACCTCGCAACTGCTGGACCTCGGCTACGTCACCGCCGACGACCGGCTCGCCGGGCTGCTCGACATCACGGCCGGCGGGCGGGTGCTGCGCATCGAGCGGCTGCGCATGGCCAACGGTGAGCCGATGGCCATCGAGACCACCCATCTGAGCGCCAAGCGCTTCCCGGCGCTGCGCCGCAGCCTGACGAAGTACACCTCCCTCTACACCGCCCTCGCCGAGGTGTACGACGTCCGTCTCGCGGAGGCCGAGGAGACCATCGAGACGTCCCTGGCCACTCCGCGCGAGGCCGGTCTGCTCGGCACCGACGTCGGCCTGCCGATGCTGATGCTGTCCCGGCACTCGCGGGACCGGGACGGACAGCCGGTGGAGTGGGTGCGGTCGGTGTACCGGGGCGACCGGTACAAGTTCGTCGCGCGCCTGAAGCGCCCCCAGGACTGAGCCCGCCCGCGCCGCTGTCGCCCCCCGGCGGGGCGGCGCCCGGGCGCCGCTGTGCGGACGAGGGGTTACGACCGCGCCGCCCCCTGATCTACATTTCCTGCGCATGACCGCCGGTGATCAGTGAGGGGACGGGAGCCGTCTGATGTCACAAGCCCCAGAAACCGGCGGAGGGCCGGTGGTGACGCCCGCGCGCGTCGTCATCGCCCTCTGCCTCGTCGCACCTTTCGTGGCCATGCTGTGGGTCGGGTCCTACGCGAAGACCGACCCGGTGTTCATCGGCATCCCGTTCTTCTACTGGTACCAGATGCTGTGGGTGCTGATCTCGACCGCCCTGACGATGGTCGCGTACAAGCTCTGGCAGCGTGACCAGCGCGCCCGCTCGGCCGCGAAGGGCGGTGCGGCGCGGTGAACGACGGTGTGAACGGCGTGGCGCTCGCCGTCTTCGTCTTCTTCTTCCTGCTGGTCACGGCGATGGGCTTCATGGCCTCGCGCTGGCGCAGGGCCGAGAACGAGCACAGCCTCGACGAGTGGGGCCTGGGCGGGCGGTCCTTCGGGACCTGGGTGACCTGGTTCCTGCTCGGCGGCGACCTGTACACCGCGTACACCTTCGTGGCCGTGCCGGCGGCGATCTACGCGGCGGGCGCGGCCGGCTTCTTCGCGGTGCCGTACACGATCCTGGTGTACCCGCTGATCTTCACCTTCCTGCCCCGGCTGTGGTCGGTGTCGCACCGGCACGGCTATGTGACGACGTCCGACTTCGTGCGCGGCCGGTTCGGCTCCAAGGGGCTGTCGCTGGCCGTCGCGGTCACCGGCATCCTGGCGACGATGCCGTACATCGCGCTCCAGCTGGTCGGCATCCAGGCCGTGCTGGACGTGATGGGCGTCGGCGGCGGCGAGGACACCAACTGGTTCGTCAAGGACCTGCCGCTGCTGATCGCCTTCGGCGTGCTGGCGGCGTACACGTACTCGTCGGGCCTGCGGGCGCCCGCGCTGATCGCGTTCGTCAAGGACACGCTGATCTACGTCGTCATCGCGGTGGCGATCATCTACATCCCGATCAAACTGGGCGGCTTCGACGAGATCTTCGCCAAGGCGGGCGAGGCGTACGGCCAGACCAACCCGGCCACGGGCGCACCGCGCGGTGCGACGGTGCCGGGCGAGGCGGGCCAGTGGACGTACGCCACGCTGGCGCTGGGCTCGGCGCTCGCGCTGTTCATGTACCCGCACTCGATCACGGCCACGCTGTCCTCGCGCAGCCGTGAGGTGATCCGCCGCAACACCACGATCCTGCCGCTGTACTCCCTGATGCTGGGCCTGCTGGCGCTGCTCGGCTTCATGGCGATCGCGGCCGGGGTCAAGGTCAGCAACGGCCAGCTGGCGATCCCCCAGCTCTTCGAGAACATGTTCCCGGACTGGTTCGCGGGCGTGGCCTTCGCAGCCATCGGCATCGGCGCGCTGGTGCCGGCGGCGATCATGTCGATCGCGGCGGCGAACCTCTTCACCCGCAACATCTACAAGGACTTCATCAAGCCGGACGCGACGCCGAAGCAGGAGACCCAGGTCTCCAAGATCGTGTCCCTGCTGGTGAAGGTGGGCGCCCTCGCCTTCGTCCTGACCATGGACAAGACGGTCGCGATCAACTTCCAGCTGCTGGGCGGCATCTGGATCCTGCAGACCTTCCCGGCGCTGGTGGGCGGTCTGTTCACCCGCTGGTTCCACCGCTGGGCGCTGATCGGCGGCTGGGCGGTCGGCATGGTCTACGGCACGGTCGCCGCGTACGGGGTGGCCTCGCCGACGCAGAAGCACTTCGGCGGGTCGTCGAAGGAGATCCCGGGCATCGGCGAGATCGGCTACATCGGTCTCACCGCGTTCGTGCTCAACGTCCTGGTCACGGTCGTCCTGACCTTCGTCCTTCGGGCCCTCAAGGCACCCGAGGGCATCGACCAGACCAAGCCGGAGGACTACACGGCGGACGCGGGCGACCCCGGTGTCCAGGTGGAGCTCCCGCCGGCCACGGCGGGCAGCAGCCACTGACGCCGTGGCCGCACCGGAGGACGGGCCGCCGGAGGAATCCGGCGGCCCGTCGTCGTACCCGTCCGGCACACTCCCCCCATGGACATCGTCATCCGGCCGGTGGAACCCGGCGAGCACGAGGAACTCGGTGAGATCACCGCGCAGGCCTATCTGCTGGACGGGCTGCTCGACTTCGGGGAGGACGACGCGTACCTCGGTGAGCTCGGGAACGTGGCGAAGCGGGCGGCCACCGCCGAGGTGCTGGTCGCCGTGGAGAACGGGGCGCTGCTCGGCGGGGTGACCTTCGTGCCGGGCCCCGGTCCGATGGCCGACCTGGCGGGGCCGGGCGAGGCGGAGATCCGGATGCTCGCGGTCGCCCGCACGGGACGGGGCAGGGGCGCCGGGGAGGCCCTGGTGCGTGCCTGTGTCGACCGGGCACGGGCCACCGAGGGCTGCGTACGGATCGTGCTGTCGACCCAGCGCACCATGTACTCCGCCCACCGCGTCTACGAGCGGCTGGGGTTCACCCGCACCCCGGAGCGCGACTGGAACCCGCTGCCGGAGCTGGACGACATCATGCTCCTCACCTATGAGTTGACGCTCTGAAACCAACGCGACACAAGATATGGGGTTGTCGGCGACGCCTGGCACAAGATGTATGCTCGTGCTCGCTGTCGCCGCAGGGGAATCCGGTGTGAATCCGGAACTGTCCCGCAACGGTGTACCCATGCCCGCGTGCGCGTGGGCGTCAGTCCGAGGACCTGCCGACAGTGCGCCCGGCCGTCCGGTCCGGGTGCCTGGACGTCCGGGCCTCGCGGAATGGGCCGGCGGACGCGACGCCCGTGTGCGTTCGTGTACTGCCCCCTGCGCTCTTCGAGGCCCCCGTGCCGAGCGAGGGAGAGCCCCACGTGACCATCGCGCCAGCCGATCCGGCCTCAGCGAGCGACATGACCGAGGAGAGCGGCGGCCCCGGTGCCGCGCTGCTGCGGACCCTGACCGAGCTGACCGCCGACCTGCCCGACGCCGACCCCGGCCGGGTCGCCGCCGCCGCGCTGCGCGGCCGGTCCGCGGCGGCCGACGAGGCGGAGCTGCGGGAACTCGCCACCGAGGCGGCGGCCGGGCTCATCTCGGAGGACCCGGCCTACTCCCGGCTCGCCGCGCGGCTGCTGACCATCGGCATCCGCGCCGAGGCCGCCTCGCAGGGCGTCACCTCGTTCACCGGCTCCGTCGCGACCGGGCACCGCGAGGGGCTGATCGCCGACCGGACCGCCGGATTCGTCCGGCTGCACGCCGCCCGCCTGGACGCGCTGGTCGACCCCCGGGCCGACGACCGCTTCGGCTACTTCGGCCTGCGCACCCTGTACAGCCGCTACCTGCTGCGGCACCCGCTCACCCGCAAGGTCGTCGAGACGCCCCAGCACTTCCTGCTGCGGGTGGCCTGCGGCCTCGCCGAGGACGACAGCACCCGCGCGGTGGACGAGGTCGCCGCGCTGTACGGGCTGATGAGCCGGCTGGACTACCTGCCCTCCTCCCCCACGCTGTTCAACTCCGGCACCCGGCACCCGCAGATGTCCTCCTGCTACCTGCTGGACTCCCCCAGGGACGAGCTGGACTCGATCTACGACCGCTACCACCAGGTCGCCCGCCTCTCCAAGCACGCCGGCGGCATCGGCCTGTCCTACTCCCGCGTCCGCGCCCGGGGGTCGCTGATCCGCGGCACCAACGGGCACTCCAACGGCATCGTCCCGTTCCTCAAGACGCTGGACGCCTCGGTCGCCGCCGTGAACCAGGGCGGCAGGCGCAAGGGGGCGGCGGCGGTCTACCTGGAGACCTGGCACTCCGACGTCGAGGAGTTCCTGGAGCTGCGCGACAACACCGGTGAGGACGCCCGTCGCACGCACAACCTGAACCTCGCGCACTGGGTGCCGGACGAGTTCATGCGCCGGGTGGACGCCGACGGGCCGTGGTCGCTGTTCTCCCCGGCGGACGTGCCCGAACTGGTCGACCTGTGGGGCGAGGAGTTCGACGCGGCCTACCGGGCCGCCGAGGCGAGGGGCCTGGCGAGGAAGACCCTCCCGGCCCGTGAGCTGTACGGCCGCATGATGCGCACCCTCGCACAGACCGGCAACGGCTGGATGACCTTCAAGGACGCCGCCAACCGCACGGCGAACCAGACCGCCGAGCCGGGCCACGTCATCCACTCCTCCAACCTCTGCACGGAGATCCTGGAGGTCACCGACGACGGGGAGACGGCGGTCTGCAACCTGGGGTCGGTCAACCTCGGCGCCTTCGTGGCGGACGGGGACGTCGACTGGGAACGCCTGGACGAGACCGTGCGCACGGCCGTGACGTTCCTGGACCGGGTCGTCGACATCAACTTCTACCCGACCGAACAGGCGGGCCGTTCCAACGCCCGCTGGCGCCCCGTCGGTCTCGGCGCCATGGGCCTGCAGGACGTCTTCTTCAAGCTGCGGCTGCCCTTCGACTCCCCGGAGGCGAAGGCGCTGTCCACGCGGATCGCCGAACGGATCATGCTCGCCGCGTACGAGACCTCCGCCGGCCTCGCCGAGCGCAGCGGCCCGCTCCCGGCCTGGGAGAAGACCCGTACCGCCCGGGGCGTGCTGCACCCCGACCACTACGACGCCGAGCTCACCTGGCCGGAGCGCTGGGCGGCGCTGCGGACGCGGATCGCGGCCACCGGGATGCGCAACTCGCTGCTGCTGGCGATCGCGCCCACCGCCACCATCGCCTCGATCGCGGGCGTGTACGAGTGCATCGAGCCGCAGGTGTCCAACCTGTTCAAGCGCGAGACGCTGTCCGGGGAGTTCCTCCAGGTCAATTCGTACCTGGTGGACGACCTGAAGCGGCTCGGGGTGTGGGACGCGCGCACCCGTGAGGCGCTGCGCGAGGCGGGCGGCTCGGTGCAGGACTTCGCGTGGATCCCCGAGGAGGTGCGCCGGCTGTACCGCACGGCGTGGGAGATCCCGCAGCGCGGTCTGATCGACATGGCCGCCGCCCGCACCCCGTTCCTGGACCAGGCGCAGTCGCTCAACCTGTTCCTGGAGACGCCGACCATCGGCAAGCTCTCCTCGATGTACGTCTACGCCTGGAAGCAGGGCCTGAAGACCACGTACTACCTGCGCTCCCGCCCGGCCACCCGGATCGCCCGTGCGGCGGCCCGGACCACCGTCCCCGTTCAGCAGGCGGCCGACCCCGAGGCCGTCGCCTGCTCCCTGGAAAACCCCGAGTCCTGCGAGGCCTGCCAGTGATGACGACGAAGAACCTGCTCGACCCCGGCTTCGAGCTGACCCTCCGCCCCATGCGCTACCCCGACTTCTACGAGCGCTACCGGGACGCCATCAAGAACACCTGGCACGTGGAGGAGGTCGACCTCCACTCGGACGTGGCCGACCTCGCGAAGCTCAGCCCCGAGGAGCAGCACCTGATCGGCCGGCTGGTCGCGTTCTTCGCGACGGGCGACTCGATCGTGGCGAACAACCTGGTGCTGACCCTGTACAAGCACATCAACTCCCCCGAGGCGCGGCTGTACCTGTCGCGGCAGCTCTTCGAGGAGGCGGTGCACGTCCAGTTCTACCTGACCCTGCTGGACACCTATCTGCCCGACCCCGACGACCGGGCGGCGGCCTTCGCGGCCGTGGAGAACATCCCGTCCATCCGGGAGAAGGCCGAGTTCTGCTTCAGGTGGATGGACTCGGTGGAGGAGATCGACCGGCTGGAGACGCGGGCCGACCGCCGCCGCTTCCTGCTGAACCTGATCTGCTTCGCCGCGTGCATCGAGGGCCTGTTCTTCTACGGGGCCTTCGCCTACGTCTACTGGTTCCGCGGCCGGGGTCTGCTGCACGGACTGGCCACCGGCACCAACTGGGTGTTCCGCGACGAGACGATGCACATGTCCTTCGCCTTCGACGTGGTCGACACCGTGCGCAAGGAGGAGCCGGAGCTCTTCGACGAGCAGCTGGGACAGCAGGTCACCGACATGCTGCGCGAGGCGGTCGAGGCGGAGCTGCAGTTCGCGCGCGACCTGTGCGGGGACGGGCTGCCGGGCATGAACACCGAGTCGATGCGGCAGTACCTGGAGTGCGTCGCCGACCAGCGGCTGGTGCGGCTGGGCTTCGCGCCGGTGTACGGCTCGGAGAACCCGTTCTCCTTCATGGAGCTCCAGGGCGTCCAGGAGCTGACGAACTTCTTCGAGCGACGCCCGTCCGCGTACCAGGTCGCCGTGGAGGGCACGGTCGACCTGGACGAGGACTTCTAGGACGTCGCGCGCCCCGGTGCCGTCTCACACCGTCCTCGTGGTGCGAGGTGGGACGGCGCCCCGTGCCGGGCGGGCCGCGGACGGCCGGGAGCGGCGCCCGGCGGCGGCACGCCCGGCCTCGGCCCGCTCGATCTGCCGGTCGATCCGGCGGTCGTGCGCGATGCCGATCACGGCGGGGAGGATCATGAGGACGAACAGGCCGAGAACGGCCACCATCGAGACCAGTGCTTCCGTCTGTGTCGTATCCATGGACACCACTGTCCCGCCCGATACTCCTTACCGACAGTGGCAGGACTGTCGTACACCCTCGATTTACTGCCAAGAACGCGGCACACTGGAGCCATGCTCCGGAATGTGGCCGCCGTCCTCCTCGACGGTGTGAACCCCTTCGAACTCGGCGTGGTCTGCGAGGTCTTCGGCGTCGACCGCAGCGACGACGGGCTGCCGGTCTACGACTTCGCCGTCGCCTCGGCCGACGGTCCCGTGGTGCGCACCAACACGGGCTTCTCCCTCCAGGTCGAGCACGGTCTGGAGCGTCTGGAGACGGCCGACCTCATCGCCGTGCCCGCCGGCGCCTCCTACGTCTCCCGGGAGTTCCCGCCCGAGCTGCTGGACGCCCTGCGCCGGGGCGTGGACCGGGGCGCGCGGGTGCTGAGCGTCTGCTCCGGGGTGTTCGTGCTCGCCGCCGCCGGACTCCTCGACGGCCGGCGGGCCGCCGCCCACTGGAAGCACGCGGAGGACCTGACCGAACGGCACCCCCATCTGACGGTCGAGCCGGACGTGCTCTACGTCGACGAGGACCCGGTGTTCACCTCCGCGGGGACCGCCGCCGGCATCGACGCCTGTCTGCATCTGGTGCGCAAGGAGCAGGGGCCGGAGGTGGCCAACAGGATCGCCCGGCGCATGGTGGTGCCCCCGCACCGCGACGGCGGGCAGGCCCAGTACATCGAGCGCCCGCTGCCGCGGTCCGGGGGCGACACCGTCTCCGAGGTGCTGGTGTGGATGGAGCGGCACCTCGACGAGGAGGTCACCGTCGAGCAGCTCGCCGCCCGCGCCCGCATGTCACCGCGCACCTTCGCCCGCCGCTTCCAGCAGGAGACCGGCACCACGCCCTACCGCTGGATCCTGCGTCAGCGGGTGCTGCTGGCGCAGGATCTGCTGGAGGCGACGGACGAGACGGTGGACGCGATCGCGGGCCGCACCGGCTTCGGCAACGCGGCGGCGCTGCGCCACCACTTCACCCGTGTCGTCGGTACCACCCCGCACGCCTACCGGCGCGCGTTCAGGGGCCCGGAAGTCGCCTGAGCGCGCGCCGAGCGGCCGGTCAGCGGGGCACCGCCCGCAGCCTCAGGCCACGCGGCCGGAGCGTGATGCCGATCCGGGGCCGGGTGTCGGAGCCGGACGCGTGCTCGAAGCGGTAGGCGGAGGCGACCACCGCGGTGATGAGCGTGAGCTCGGCCATCGAGAAGTGGTCGCTGGGGCACTTGCGGTTGCCCACGCTGAACGGGCTCATCGCGTACCTGGGCACGTCCCCCGCCCGCTCGGGCAGCCAGCGGTCGGGGTCGAACTCCTCGTGCCGCGCGTACGACCGCCGGTCGCGCTGGATCGCGTACGGGCTGTAGATGAGGTCCGCGCCCCGGGGAATGCGGTATCCGCCGAGTTCCGTGTCGGTCACCGCGCGGCGGGTCAATACCCATACGGCCGGATACAACCGCAGGGTCTCGACGACGACATTCGCGGTGTACGTCAGCTTCCGGAGGTCCTCGAATGCGACCGGGCGGTCCCCCACGACGGTTTTCACCTCGTCGCGGATCTTCTCGCCGAGTTCCGGGTGCTCGGTGAGAACCAGGAGGAGCGACATGACCGTGGCCCCGACGGTTTCGGCACCGGGGGTGAGTATGGCGATGACCTGGTCGTGGATCTCCTGTTCTCCTATGGGCTCGCCCTTCTCGTCCTTCGCCTCCAGCAAAGCCGTCAGCAAGTCGTTCGGTTTTTGACCGCTTGCCCGTCGGTCGGCGACGATCTCGTCGACCAGGACGTGCAAATCGGCCAGGGCGCGGTTGAATTCCCGGTTGGCCGGAAGCGGCACCTTGTACAGCGGCCCGAGCGGTACCACCATCCGCTGGTACATGCCGCTGAAGAGCGTGGCGAGGTCGGCGCAGATGCGGTCGGCCCTGGCGTCCATGTAGCTGCCGCGCATCAGACAGCGGGCGGTCACCCGGACGGCCGCGCGGAAGGACTCCACCGTGACGTCCAGCACCTCGCCGGAGCGCCAGCGCTCCACGAGCGCGTACGCCTCCTCCACCATGATCGGCCCGTACGCGGGGATGGCGTCGAGCCGGAAGGCGGGCTGGATGGTGCGGCGCTGGCGCCGGTGCAGCGGGCCGTTGGCGGTGGCGACGCCCTCCTTGCCGAGCAGGTCCTCCAGGGACTCCCACAGCGGTCCGGCGATGATGTAGTCGGGGCTCAGCGCCACCGCCCCGGTGAGGGCGGGGGTGGTGACGGCGTACACGGTCTTCGGCCCGAGCCTGAGGCGCACGACGTCGCCGTGGTCGCGCAGCCGGGTCATGAAGGCCAGCGGATCGCGCGCCAGTTTCCAGCCGTGCCCGAGGAGCGGGACGCCCCCGCCGGCCACGGGCGGCTCGCGCAGCGGGGCCGCCTCGGACGCCGCGGGGTCCACGGACTCGACGGTCATGACTCACCTGCCGCTTCGTCGGTGACGTACGGGGGCGTCGACCGGTCGTCCCAGCTGTCGACCCGGTACCGGCCGGACTCGTGGTGGAACCAGTAGACGGAGCTGAACCAGTTCCGCATGTTGCCGACGCAGGCGCGCACGACGGCGCTTCTCTCCTTCCCCCCCACCGTGCCGTCGTCGAGGGTGTCCGCGAAACGCAGGGCCTCCCGTTCGGCGTCCTGGAATTCGCTGATGCATTCCTCGACGCGACGCCTCAGGTCCACGATCGCCTCTTCGATCGTCATTCCCTCGTGAGTGATGAGGCTGATGCCGAGGTTGTGCACCTCACTGCCCGCTATTTCCTTCGGCAGGGAACAGAGGTCGTTGTACCAGGCGGCGAATTCCTGACTGAGCAGTGCCGCCTTCCGGTAGGCGGGGTTCTTCCTCACCCCGTCCGGCAGTTCACTGCCCGCGCTCGGCTCCAGGAGGTCGGTCCAGATCCAGTGCGCGAAGGTGAGCCGGCGCAGTTCCAGGTATTCCTCGACGGTGGGGACGATCCCCTCCGTACGGTTGTGGAATTCCCGGTCGTACGCCTCGATCACCTCGTGGAAGTGCCGGGCGAACCGGTCGTTCCAGCCGCCCGGCAGGAACCCGTACAGCCGCTCCACACTGTCCGCGAGCCCCGCCACCACCGGATCCCCGTGTCCCACGTGGTCGCCGGGGCTGTCGAGGGCCCCGTGCAGCCGGTCCTTCAGCCGCCGCCAGGCGGCGTGGCGGCCGTGCACGATGTCGCGGTCGTGCCGGTCGTCCCAGACGAAGAACCACGCGCTGTAGTCCGCTATCGCCTGCAGGACGTCGTCGGGGGCGTCCACGTAGTAGCCCGCCATGAGGTCGGTGTAGCACAGGCCGTCGGCGTGTTCCTCCACCTTGTCCGCCGGCATGAGCCGCTTTTCGAGCAGCCATGCCCGGGTCGTCTCCTGCAGTCGCGGTCCATACGGGTGGAGTTGCCGGGGAAATGCCGCCTCGATCACCGGGAGGGACAGTGCCGGTGGAACCGCGATGGTGGTCGGTGTCGATGTGGTGCCGTGTGATACAGCCTGCACGAACAGTCCCCTCTCTGCCGCCAGTCGACGTACGCCCACCGCTGAGCCGGGCGCACGCCGTGCGTATCCCCGTACCTCCATTCAGCACCACAACTGACCGTTCCGGGAACGGATTTGCTTCTTTCACCCCCCTTGGTGCCGTACACCTGAACGGCGCCCGATCGAAGAGGTGCTCGATCGGGCGCCGTCGGTGAGGAGGCGGAAGGGCTCCGGGGCCGGTCAGTCGTTGGCCACCACGGGGTAGCGCGGCTCGTTCTCGGCCATCTGCCGCAACGCGTCCTTGCGCTCGCGCTTGGACAGCCGGTCGATGTAGAGGTAGCCGTAGAGGTGGTCGGTCTCGTGCTGCAGGCACCGCGCGAAGTACCCGGTGCCGCGTACCCGGACCGGGTTGCCCTTCTCGTCCTGTCCGGTCACTTCGGCGTAGTCGGGGCGCGCCAGCGGCATGTACGCGGTGGGCACCGACAGGCAGCCCTCGTTGCTGTCGTCCAGCCGGCGCCGCTCGGCGGGCAGTTCGACCAGCTTGGGGTTGCAGACCACCCCGACGTGCCGCACGCCCTCGTCGTCCGGGCAGTCGTAGACGAAGACCTTCTTGCCCACACCGATCTGGTTGGCGGCCAGACCCACGCCCTCGGCGGTGCGCTGGCTGGCGAACATGTCGGCGACCAGCTGCTGGAACTCCTCGCCGAAGTCCGTGACGTCCTCGCACTCCTGGTGCAGCACCGGGTTGCCGACCACGGTGATCGGACGCGAGGTGCCGCGCTCCCGCCAGGCCGCCTCGCGCTCCTCGCAGTCCTCCGTGTCGATGACGTACCCCTCGTCGTCGACGGGGAGCACGCCCGCGTGCTGCTGATCGGTGTCCTGCTGAGCCATGACCGACGTGTGCCTTCCTGAGTAAAACCGGGGTGTGACGCTGATACAGGGTACGGCGAACGATCCGCGCGCCCGTCCTCAACAGACCTCTTCGAGATCCCGCCAGTCGCGGGAGTCCGGGCTGTCCGCGACCCACCCGTCGAGCAGCCCCCGGACCAGGGACGCCGGCGCGGCGATCCCGCACTCCCGCTCGGGCACCCACAGCTGCCCGTCCGTGCGGTGCCCGAGCGGCCCGGGGTGCCCCGGCTCGCTGTGGTCGTGCGGGTCCAGGTGCTCGCCCTCCCCCTCGTCGGACGGCATCCGGGACTCCGAGCACATCCGGCACAACAGCCGTACGGAGGACGACCAGTCCTCGGCCGCGAACCCGGCGTCGGACGCCAGCTGCTCCAGCGCGTCCCGGTCGGCCTCGGTCGCGGCCTCCAGCAGCACCACCCAGGTCGGCACCGGCGAGGGCGCCCACAACTCGATCTCGTCGAACACCGGGTAGGTGTGCCCGGCGGCGGTGCTCCGCTCCCCGTGCGGCACGCCGTCGTGCAGGACGACCTCGCCCCAGCGGCGCCCGGAGGACGGCAGCGGGATGGACAGCACCTCGATCCGGGCCGGGTCGAGGCGTCGCCCCCACACCACCTCCGCCTCCCCCTCCGGGGAGAGCCGTACGGCCGCGCTGCCCAGGTCCATGCCGAGCGGCTCGCCGGAGTCGGTGGCCGGGCCGGGCACCTTGAGCCCGTAGGCCTGCCAGGCCCGCCGGGCCAGCGGCCAGTCCTGCAGGGCGGTGGCGGCGATGCCGACGTTCCACCAGTCGGGAGCCCCCGTGGCGCGGTCGAGCAGGGCCACGGCCCGCAGTCCGGCGGTCCGCGCCTGTTCCCAGTCGTGCCGGAACTTGTGCAGCAGCGCGAGGTTGAACCAGGACTCCGACAACCAGGGCTCCAGATCGGCGGCACGGGTCAGGAGCGCACCCGCGTCCTCGTACCGGCCGTCGCCGATGAGCGTGAACGCACGGTCCGTGGCCTGCCGCCAGGAGGCGGAGGGCCGGTGCCTTCCCTTGCCGAAGATCCTCACGATTCCCGCCTGCCAGTTCCGTCGGTGGGCCGGCCGTACCTGTCCGTGCCCCCCGGACACCCTCTCCTTCGCATCCAACCACGTACGGCCACGCGGACGCTCATTACCCATGGGTTACCCAGCCTCGGCCGGGGTCAGACAGTCCCGTCCGCGGTCCCCGCCACGATCGGCCCTTCGTGTTCACGCGTCCCCTCCGTGTTCCGTGCCAGCACCCGGGCCAGCGCTTCGACCACCTCCGGCGCGTACTCCTCGGCGGTGCCCAGACGCAGTTCCTCCATCGCGGCCAGCGGCCCGCCGGGCCCTCCTTCCCGGGACTTCTCCTCGTACGCGTTGACCACCCGGACGATGCGCGCGGCGAGCGGCTGATCCCGGTGGGGGTCGGCCTGGCGTTCGACGATCGCCGCCACGCGCGGATCCACTCCGGTCCGGCGTACCACGGCGCCGCCGAGCAGGGCGATCCGCCGCTGCTCACCGGCGGGCAGGGCGGCGGTGGCACCAGCGGGGACCGGGTCGACGAGGCTGAGCTGGCCGATGTCGTGCATCAGGGCGGCGTACTCCAGCACGGTCAGTTCGGGCTCGGTCAGCCCGAGGTCCCGGCCCACCGCCCGGCTGAGTCCGGCGACCCGGCGGGCGTGCCCGGCCGGGGTGTACCCGGCGATCTCGGTGGCCCGCGCGAGGGAGGTGATGGTCTGCCGGTAGGTGGCGCGCACGGCGGCGTACCGCCGGTAGGACAGCTGGGCGAGCAGCAGGGGCACGGAGAAGACCGGCAGCGCCCACAGCCCCACGACCGCGACCCCGAGCGCCATCACCGCGCCCGTGGCGATGACGGCGGCCCCGATGCCGGACACGGCCCGCAGTTCGTCGCGCAGCGCCGGCAGGAAGGGCCGGCCGGTGCGGGAGCGGGCCTGCACGGCGGCGAGCACGGCGTCGCACAGCGCGGTGAGGGACAGCAGGGCGAGCAGCAGCAGCGCGTGGGCGGGGCCTCCCCAGCCGTCGAAGGCGCCCCGGCCGTGCAGCGGCTGGAAGCACACGGCGGCGAATCCGACGGTCAGGACCCGGCGGGCCGGGGGGTCGAGGGCGGGACCGTCGCCGCGCCCGACGTGCGGCACGCTGCCGAGCAGCGACGCGGCGAGCACCACGGTGACGACCTGGGCGGCGCCGTGGTGGGTGGGCCGCCCCGCGATCCCGCCGAGCAGCGCGTACGACAGCGAGCCGGCGGCGGCGAGCGGCGCGGCCCGGCCGATCCGTGTCCCGTCACGCCGGGTGAACTCGCCGACGGCGATGAGCACCCCGAAGGCGAGGGCGGCACCGCGTTCCTCGACGCCGTGGTAGAGGGTGACGCCGAGGGAGCCGGCCGCGAGGGCGGCGGCGCACAGGTGCACGACGGTGTGGAGCCGGGGCGTCACCGGCGCGCTCCGGACCGGCCCGCGACCGGTGCGGCGGGCCCCGCGACGGCGGCGGACCGTGCGCCGGCGGTGTCCGGCCCGGTGTCGTCGGCGGTCACCACCGGGTGCCAGCCGGACCGGCCGACCGCCCGCGCCAGCGCGGCCACCATCCGCGGGTCGAAGTGGGTGCCCGCGCACCGCCGGAGTTCCTCCAGCGCCACGGACACGGGCCGCGCCCTGCTGTAGGAGCGGGTGGAGGTCATCGCGTCGAAGGCGTCGGCGACGGCGACCACCCGCGCGGACTCCGGGATCTGACCACCCGCCAGCCCGTAGGGGTAGCCGGTGCCGTCCAGCCGTTCGTGGTGGTGCAGCACCGCCGCGCGGGCCTCACCGAGGAAGGAGATCCCCCGCACCATCTCGTGCCCGTACTCGGGGTGCAGCTCGATCACCCGGCGCTCCTCGGGGGTCAGCGGGCCGTCCTTGGTGAGCAGCCGGGTGGGCACGCCGAGCTTGCCGACGTCGTGCAGGATGCCCGCGAAGCGGAGCACCTCGACGCGGTCGTCGTCCATGCCGAGTTCCCGCGCGATCATCATGGACGCCCGTCCGACGCGTTCGCTGTGCCCGCGCGTGTAGCCGTCCTTGATGTCGACGGCCTGGACGAGTGCGCGGATCGTCGCCCGATGGGCGTCCCGCTCCCGGTGGTACTGGGCGAACGCCCACCAGGAGACGCCCATCGGCAGCAGCACGAGCAGCGCGGCCACGGGGCCGTAGGGACTGCGCCACAGCAGCGCCATCATGAGTCCGGCGAGGCCGTGCACGGTGATCGGTACCAGCGACCCGAGGAACAGCCGCCACCAGGCGGCCGGCGCCGACGTCCGCCTCCCGCGCGGGAGCACGCCGGGCGTCCGCGCCGGGAGGCCGCCGTCCAGCAGGGTGAGCACCAGGCAGAACGCCAGCGCCGCGGCCCCGGCCGCGCCGAGTGCGCCCGGAACGTCGCAGCCCGCCACCGCCTCCCGGCCGCCGACCGCCGTGTGGATCCGGCTCGCGGCCCACACCCCCAGCACCAGCCGGGCCGCCCGCCAGAGCCTGCGCGTCCGGTACGGGCGCTGTTCCACGGGGAGCAGCAGCGCTCCGGGGAGCGCGACCAGCGCCGCGGCGGACGGCGGCAGCAGGAAGGCCCCGGCGAGCAGGACGGGGTGGAAGCTCCCACCCGGGTGCGGGGCGGCGGCCGGGCGTGACCGGGCGAGGTGCTCGCACCCGGCGTACAGCGCAGCGAGCAGGGCGAGGGCCCGCCAGGAGACGGGGACGCCGCCGGGCTGGGACACCGGGCCCCCGGGGACCAGCGGGAGCAGGCAGAACAGGGCCGGCACGGCGACGCAGGCGACATACGCGCGGACCCGTGCCGGCAACGCCTCCATGAGCCCCTCCCCGACCGTGCCCGCCGGCACTCGACCTGCCACCCCGTCAGGCTCTGGAGCCTAGGGGGACGGGAGGCGCCTCCACGGGCCGATGACCCGCGCATTAGCACGTTCGAGTGACACCGGGGCCGGGGAACCGCGGCGGGTCAGGACTCCTGCGGCGAGGCCGTGACGTCCTGGTCGGGGACGGCCTGGCCCGAGCGGATCAGCTCGATCCGGCCCATGACCTTGGAGCGCAGGTCGCCCGGCACGTCGTCCTGCCCGCAGCAGCGCTTGACCAGCTTCTTGACCGCCTGCTCGAGCCCGTACTTCTCCAGGCACGGCGAGCACTCCTCGAAGTGGTGCTCGAACTTCACGCAGTCGGAATCCGGCATCTCACGGTCGAGGAACTCGTAGAGATGACCGAGGATCTCGCTGCAATCCGTCTCGTGCGGCTCTCCGCAGCTCATGACCCCGAGCCTTTCGCTTCGTTCGACTCTCCGGCGCCGGCCGGGACCAGTCCGCGCTCGCGCGCGTAGTCCTCCAGCATGCCGCGCAGCTGACGGCGGCCACGGTGCAGCCGGGACATCACCGTACCGATGGGTGTCCCCATGATGTCCGCGATCTCCTTGTAGGCAAAGCCCTCCACATCGGCGAGGTACACCGCGATGCGGAACTCCTCGGGGATCGCCTGGAGCGCTTCCTTGACGTCCGAGTCGGGCAGGTGGTCCAGTGCCTGCGACTCCGCGGAGCGCAGACCCGTGGACATGTGCGACTCGGCGCGCGCGAGCTGCCAGTCCTCGATCTCCTCGGCCGCGCTGCGCTGGGGTTCGCGCTGCTTCTTGCGGTACGAGTTGATGAAGGTGTTGGTGAGGATCCGGTACAGCCACGCCTTGAGGTTGGTGCCCTCACGGAACTGGTGGAAGGACGCGTACGCCTTGGCGTACGTCTCCTGCACCAGGTCCTCCGCGTCGGCCGGATTGCGCGTCATGCGCAGCGCGGCCGAGTACATCTGGTCGAGGAACTCGAGCGCGTCCCGCTCGAAGCGCGCGCTGCGCTCCACGGTCGACTCCGCGCCCGTACTGCCCCGGCCCTCGGGCTGCTCCGCCCGGCCGTGTTCGGTCCCTGCGCCGGTACCGGGAACCGGACCCACCTCCTCCAGAGTTGTCGTGAGGCCGAAGGCGGCCTCACCCGAATCGGAGGATAGACGACGATCCGGTCCGGCCGCCGCCCGAACGGGAGCGGTTCTTGCCGCGTGCAGCACCGTCCAGTCCAGGTCGGCGCGTGCCGTGCGGCTCGAGTCGGGCTCTGCCGGGCGCAGTCCGTCCACGGGGCGGTGACGGGCGGCGGGAGGGCAGATGGTCGAACCCATGCGGCGGACTTCCTCTCCTACGACGGTGACGCCGTTGACCGGCGCATACGTCCCTCCCAACAGCGGGAGCCACCCGGTCATTCCCGGGGCTCATCCGAGCGTGCCGGTCCACCGGACGACCGCGTCCGTGATCAACGACACGGCCTCCTCCTGCGTGAGGTCCGCCCGCTTGGGGACGGCGAAACCGTGGTCGCCGTGGTCCACCTCGACCAGGTCGAAGCTCCCCTCGGGGAACTCCCCGGGCCTGCCGAACGGATCGTTGCCGCCCTGGACCACGAGCGTGGGCACACCGGTGCCCAGCAGTTCGCCGGCGCGGGACTTCTCGGGTCTGCCCGGCGGGTGCAGGGGGAAGCTCAGGGCGAGTACGGCGTGCGCGCCGAGTTCCGCGGCGGTGCGGCAGGCGACGCGGGCGCCGGCGCTGCGCCCGCCCGAGATCACCGGCAGACCCGGCTTCGCCAGTGCGGGCCAGACGCCCCGCCAGCCGGTGTCGAGGGTCTTCGGCGCGGGGGCCACCTTCTTGCCGGCCACCCGCCAGGGCTGTTCGACCAGGGCGACGGTCACGCCGTGCGCGGGCAGTCCGGCGGCGAGCGCCTTCAGGTCCCGGGCCTCGATGCCGCCGCCGGCGCCGTGGCCCACCGCGAGGACGAGGCGGGCGCGGTCACCTGCGCGGTGCCAGGTGACGCGGGCGGTGCCCGCGTCGGTCTCGACGGTCTCGATCGTGTCCGTGGTGTCCGTCGCGTCCGTCGTGTCTGTCGTCTCCGGGGTCACGTCAGAAGAGTGTGCCCTCTTCCGGTGCGGCCAGCTCGGTCAGCAGTTCCGGCCCGTTGTTGCGGACGTTGCTGACGGCCGTGGCGACCGGGTAGGCCCGCATCAGACCGGGGGGCGGCGGGGCGAGCAGCCCGCGCAGTTCGCCGACGTCCGTGCGGGCGGGGTCCAGCCAGGCGTCCCAGCGGTCCGGGGTGAGCATCAGCGGCATCCGCGGGTGGATCTCGGCGAGGGTGTGCGGGCCGTCCTCCGGGGACGCCGCGAGCGGGTCGGTCTCCGCCTCGGTGGTGATGACGGAGCACGTCACCCACCAGGCCCGGGGATGGTCGTCCGGCAGCGTCCCGTCCCGCCAGAACTCGTACAGTCCGGCCATGGCGAACACCGAGCCGTCGGCCGGTGTGACGAAGTAGGGCTGCTTGCGGGGCCGCTTCTTCTTCCCCTCGACCTCCAGGTCCCGCTCCTGCTTGCCGGTGACCCACTCGTAGTAACCGTCGGCGGGCAGGATGCAGCGCCGGGAGGAGAAGGCCCGGCGGTAGGACGGCTTCTCGTGGACGGTCTCCGCGCGGGCGTTGATCATCCGGGCACCGCCCTCGGGCGTCTTCGACCAGGAGGGCACCAGACCCCACTTCAGCGTCCGCAGCTGCCGAACCGGACGCGGGTCCGCCGCGTCCTTGAGGGCACGGTCGAGGACGGCGTAGACCTCCTTGGTCGGCGCCACGTTGTAATCGGGCTCCAGGGCCTCCTCCGGCTCCCACTTCTCGATCTCAAAGATTCCTGCGAGATCCTCGGGGCTGCGACTCGCTGCATACCGTCCGCACATACGTACAACACTGCCAGACTCCGCACGCGCAAGGGAGCGATCGGGAACACATGGAACGCATGGTCAGCACCGCCTCCGCCACGCTCTCCTCGCTCTGGGGCGAGGTCTCCGGCACCCAGCCCGACCCCGATGTGCGGGTGGTCGTCGCCACCCTGGTCGCGGCAGCCGCCGCCGTCGTACCGCAGAGGGTGTGGCGGCTGTCGCGGAACGCCGTCACGATCGCCCACGAGGGCGGGCACGGCCTGGTGGCGCTGCTCACCGGCCGCACGCTGACGGGGATACGCCTGCACTCGGACACCAGCGGTCTGACCGTCAGCCGCGGCAAGCCGCACGGCCTCGGCATGATCCTCACCGCCGCCGCCGGCTACACCGCTCCCCCACTGCTGGGCCTGGGCGGCGCCGCGCTGCTCGGCGCCGGCCGCATCACGCTGCTGCTGTGGCTGGCCACGGCGCTGCTGGTGGCGATGCTGGTGATGATCCGCAACGCGTACGGCGCGGTGTCGGTGCTGGTCACCGGCGGCACGTTCGTCCTGGTGTCCTGGCTGACCGGCCCCCAGGTGCAGGCGGCGTTCGCGTACGCCGTGGTCTGGTTCCTGCTGCTCGGCGGAGTGCGCCCGGCCTTCGAGCTCCAGGCCAAGCGGTCGCACGGCGGCGCGGGGGACTCGGACGCGGACCAGCTCTCCCGTCTGACCCACGTGCCGGCGGGCCTGTGGCTGTTCCTGTTCCACGCGGTGTCGCTGTGCGCGCTGCTGGGCGGCGGCAGGTGGCTGCTGGGTCTGTGAACCGCACGGCGCCCTGCCGCCGGGCCGCCGGCGGCTCCGCCGCGCGGGCTCGACCAGCCACAACGCCGCCCCACCGGACCACGGCCCGCGCCGCCTCCTCCTTATAGAGTGGACCCCATGGCCCACAACCCCGCGCACACCGCCCTCTGGCCCGCCCCGCACGCGAGCGGAGCCGTCGACGCGACGGTCCACGTGCCCGGGTCCAAGTCGGTCACCAACCGCGCCCTCGTCCTCGCCGCCCTCGCCTCCGAGCCGGGCTGGCTGCGCCGTCCGCTGCGGTCCCGCGACACCCTGCTGATGGCCGGCGCCCTGCGCGCCATGGGCGTCGAGATCGAGGAGACGGTGTCGTCCAGTTCCTCCGTCGCGGGGGGCCCGGACGCCACCGGCGAGGCCTGGCGGGTGCTCCCCACCGGCCTGCGCGGCCCGGCCACCGTCGACGTCGGCAACGCCGGCACGGTGATGCGGTTCCTGCCCCCGGTCGCCGCGCTGGCCGACGGTCCCGTCCGCTTCGACGGCGACCCCCGCTCCTACGAACGTCCCCTGAACGGCGTCATCGACGCGCTGCGCCGGCTGGGCGCCCGGATCGACGACGAGGAGCGCGGCGCGCTGCCGATGACCGTGCACGGCACGGGGGCCCTGGACGGCGGCACCGTGGAGGTCGACGCGTCCTCGTCCTCCCAGTTCGTCAGCGCCCTGCTGCTGTCCGCGCCGCGCTTCAACCAGGGCGTCGAGGTCCGCCACACCGGCGAGACGCTGCCGTCCCTGCCGCACATCCGGATGACCGTCGAGATGCTCCGCGCGGTGGGCGCCCAGGTCGACACCCCCGAGTCGGGCGGCGAGCCCAACGTCTGGCGGGTCACGCCGGGCGCCCTGCTGGGCCGGGACCTGACCGTCGAGCCGGACCTGTCCAACGCCCAGCCGTTCCTGGCGGCGGCGCTGGTGACCGGCGGCAAGGTCGTCGTCCCGGACTGGCCGGCCCGCACCACCCAGCCCGGTGACCGGCTGCGGGAGATCTTCACCGAGATGGGCGGTTCCTGCGAGCTGACCGAGTACGGGCTCGTGTTCACCGGTTCCGGGTCGGTCCACGGCATCGACGTGGACCTCGGCGAGGTCGGCGAGCTGACGCCCGGCATCGCGGCCGTGGCGGCCCTCGCCGACTCCCCCTCCACCCTGCGGGGCGTGGCCCACCTGCGGCTGCACGAGACGGACCGGCTGGCCGCGCTCACCAAGGAGATCAACGAGCTCGGCGGCGACGTCACCGAGACCGCCGACGGGCTGCACATCCGCCCGCGCCGGCTGCACGGCGGGGTCTTCCACACCTACGAGGACCACCGCATGGCCACCGCAGGCGCGGTCATCGGCCTGGCGGTCAAGGGCGTGCAGATCGAGAACGTGGCGACCACCGCGAAGACCCTGCCGGACTTCCCCGAACTGTGGACCGGGATGCTCGGGGCGTAGGGGTTCACCATGCGCCGCTACGGCAAGCACACCGACGAGGACGACATCCGCTCCCGCCCCAACCGCAAGGGCAACCGGCCGCGCACCCACACCCGGCCCAAGCACGAGGACGCCGCCCCGGGTCTGGTCCTCACCGTGGACCGGGGCCGGCTGACCTGTCTCGTCGAGGACCGGATCGTCCTGGCGATGAAGGCCCGGGAACTGGGCCGCAAGGCGGCGGTGGTCGGTGACCGGGTGGCGATCGTGGGCGACCTGTCCGGGAAGAAGGACACGCTCGCGCGGATCGTACGGATCGAGGAGCGCGCGTCGGTGCTGCGCCGGACCGCGGACGACGACGACCCCTACGAGCGGGTCGTCGTCGCCAACGCCGACCAGCTCGCCGTCGTCACCGCCCTCGCCGATCCCGAACCCCGCCCGCGGCTGATCGACCGCTGTCTGGTCGCGGCGTACGACGGCGGTCTCGAACCGCTGCTGGTGCTGACCAAGTCGGACCTGGCGCCGCCGGACAAGCTGCTGGAGCTGTACGGCGACCTCGACATCCCGTACGTGGTGACCAGCCGCGCGGAACTGGAGAGCGGCGAGGCCGCGGACCGGGTGCGGGAGCATCTGGACGGCCGGATCACCGCGTTCGTGGGGCATTCCGGGGTCGGCAAGACGACGCTGGTCAACGCGCTGGTGCCGCAGGAGCGGCGGCGTACGACCGGCCACGTCAACGCGGTGACCGGGCGGGGGCGGCACACGACGACGTCCGCGCTGGCGCTGCCGCTGGCGGGGGCGGGGGGCTGGGTGATCGACACGCCGGGGGTGCGGTCCTTCGGGCTCGCGCACGTCGACCCGTCCCGGGTGATCCACGCCTTCCCGGACCTCGAGCCCGGCACGGAGGGCTGTCCGCGCGCGTGCGGTCACGACGAGCCGGACTGCGCGCTGGACGCGTGGGTGGCCGAGGGCCACGCGGATCCGGCGCGGCTGTACTCGCTGCGACGGCTGCTGGCCACGCGGGAGCGCACGGAGGGCGACTGACCTCCGCGTTGTTTGTCGTAACCTCCGGACGGTAAGTGCATAATCGCATCGAGCCGGACCCGAACCTGACGAAGCGGTCACTGTACGTGGGAACGCGGGAGGACGACACATGGCGTGGCTGCTGGTCATAGTGGCCGGGTTGCTCGAGACCGGCTTCGCCGTGTGCCTGAAGCTGTCGCACGGCTTCACCCGGCTGTGGCCGACCGTCGCGTTCTGCGCGTTCGCGCTGGGCAGCTTCGGACTGCTGACCCTGGCGCTGAAGAAGCTGGACGTGGGACCCGCCTACGCGGTGTGGACGGGCATCGGCGCGGCGGGGACGGCCGTCTACGGCATGGTCTTCCTCGGCGATCTGGTGTCGACGCTGAAGATCGTGTCGATCACGTTCGTGATCGTCGGTGTGATCGGGCTGCAGCTGTCGGGGTCCGCGCACTGAGCCCCCGCTACGGCACCACCGGCTGCCGGTCCAGGGCATCGCGCACCAGGTCGACGACGCCGCGGTCGGCCGGGGGCGCGATGACGCAGGACAGGGCGAGGCGGAGCACCAGTTCGCAGGACCGGGCCAGGTCGGCGGTGTCGCCGCGCGGGGCGCCGGGGCCTGCCAGGACGGCGACGGCACGGTCCCGGACGAGGTTCACGAGGTCGGTGGGCGAGGGCAGCGGGCCCTCGGCGCGGCACTGCGCGGGCACGGCGGAGCCGGACCTCACGGGCGCCAGGGCCGGGGCGGGCAGGTGTTCGTTCCAGCAGCCGGTGAGCAGGGCGCGGACCAGGGCGTTCCCGCGGGCGCTCGCGGTGGTCCACTCGGCGGTCGCGGTCAGCCGGTCGCGCGGATCGCAGTGGCCGGCGAGGGCCTGGTCGACGCCGGCGAGGTAGCCGTCGGCCTCCCGGCGGACGAGGGCCCGGGCGAGACCGTCCTTGCTGCCGAACTCGTTGTACAGCGTCTGGCGGGAGACTTTGGCCTCGGCGGCCACGTCCACCATCCGCACCGCGGACCACGGACGACGCGCCAGCGCCGTGGAGGCGGCGTCCAGCAGGGATTCCCGCGCTGCAGGCATCTTCGCCTCCCTCGGGGCGAGCGGCCGACCCTGCGGTCAGGTTTGAGGCGCCGTCGGGTCCTGTCAAGGGTGCGCGGGAACCGCCCCCCGGTGGCCCCGCACCGACCTCGGCGGATACCGTTCGTGGCATGCCCGACTACCTCGACGACCTGCGTCTCGCCCACGTCCTGGCGGACGCCGCCGACGCCGCGACGATGGAACGGTTCAAGGCCCTCGACCTCAAGGTGGAGACCAAACCGGACATGACGCCGGTGAGCGAGGCCGACAAGGCCGCCGAGGAGCTCATCCGCGGCCACCTCAAACGCGCCCGTCCGAGGGACGCGGTCCTGGGCGAGGAGTACGGGGTGGAGGGCACGGGGCCGCGGCGCTGGGTGGTCGACCCGATCGACGGCACCAAGAACTACGTGCGCGGGGTCCCCGTGTGGGCCACGCTGATCTCCCTGATGGAGGCCGGCGAAGGAGGCTTCCAACCGGTCGTCGGGGTCGTCTCCGCCCCGGCCCTCGGCCGCCGCTGGTGGGCCGCGCGGGGGCACGGCGCCTACGCCGGCCGCAGCCTGTCGTCGGCCTCCCGGCTGCACGTCTCCCGCGTCTCGCGGCTCTCCGACGCCTCCTTCGCGTACTCCTCGCTCAGCGGCTGGGAGGAGCAGGGGCGCCTCGACGGCTTCCTCGACCTCACCCGCGAGGTGTGGCGCACGCGCGCGTACGGCGACTTCTGGCCGTACATGATGGTCGCCGAGGGGTCGGTCGACCTGTGTGCCGAGCCCGAGCTGTCGCTGTGGGACATGGCGGCCAACGCGATCGTGGTCACGGAGGCCGGTGGCAGTTTCACCGGGCTCGACGGCCGTCCCGGGCCGCACAGCGGCAACGCGGCCGCCTCGAACGGGCTGCTGCACGACGAGCTGCTGGGGTATCTCGACCAGCGGTACTGAGCAGCGCGGGGTGAGCGTGCGCGCCCCCGATCGGCCGCACGCGCCCCCTTGTTGGCCCCCGCTTCGCCTGCCACCCTGAGAGTCCCCCCACTTGTGAACTTGTGAAATCACGAACGAGCGGGCCCTTGCGCCTGTGAGCTCGCGTTTTCCGGTAGGAGGTGGCTCCATCCATGCTCGTCCGTGACGCCATGAGCACCGTGGTCCTCACCATCGGCCCCGCCCACACACTCCGTCAGGCCGCCGCCCTGATGTCCGCCCGGCGGGTGGGTGCGGCCGTGGTCCTCGATCCCGACGGCACCGGCACCGGCATCCTCACCGAGCGGGACGTGCTCAACTCCGTCGGACTCGGCCAGGACCCCGACACCGAGCGCGTCCACGCCCACACCACCACCGACGTCGTGTTCGCCGCTCCGTCCTGGACCCTGGAGGAGGCCGCCACCGCCATGGCCCACGGCGGTTTCCGCCATCTGATCGTCCTGGACCGGGACGAGCCCGCCGGCATCGTCTCGGTCCGCGACATCATCCGCTGCTGGGCACCGGAACGACAGCGCGCCCAGCGGATACCGGCGTAGCGGCACGGGAACGGGCCGGACCCCCAAGGGGGCCCGGCCCGCGTTCCGACAAGCGGTCCAGCGCTGGAATCAGCCGCGCAGGGCCTGGACCGCGGCCTCCAGCCGCTTGCCGAAGTCCTCGTCCGCCTGGCGGAAGTTGTTGATCGCACGGTCGGCGATCTCGTCACGCGTGACGCCGGAGATGGCGTTCGCCAGGTTCTTGACCAGGCGCTCCTTCTCCTCCTCCGTCATCAGCCGGTACAGGTTGCCCGCCTGGACGAAGTCGTTGTCCTCGGCGTGGACGGGCGTGACCGTCTCACCGGTGACGCCGCTCACCGTGACCGGCTGCCACAGCGGGCGGCCGGTCTGGGTGGGACCGCCGAAGCTGTTCGGCTCGTAGTTCTTCGCGCCGTTGTGGCGGCCGTCGTAGAGGTAGCCGTCACGGGAGTTGGTGCGCGCCTCGGTGGCGTGCGGGCGGTTCACCGGCAGCTGGTCGGCGTTGATGCCGATGCGGTAGCGCTGGGCGTCGCTGTACCCGAAGAGGCGGCCCTGGAGCATCTTGTCCGGGGAGGGGCCGATGCCCGGCACGAAGTGGGCGGGGCTGAAGGCGGACTGCTCGACCTCGGCGAAGATGTTCTGCGGGTTGCGGTTGAGCTCCAGCTTGCCGAACTCGATCAGCGGGTAGTCCGCGTGCGGCCAGACCTTGGTCAGGTCGAACGGGTTGAAGCGGTAGGTCGCCGCGTCGGCCGCCGGCATGATCTGGACGTAGGCGGTCCAGGACGGGAACTCGCCGCGCTCGATGGCCTCGCGCAGGTCCCGCTGGTGGGAGTCGGGGTCCTTGCCCGCGAGGATCTCGGCCTCTTCGGCGGTCAGGTTCTTGATGCCCTGGTCCGTCTTGAAGTGGTACTTGACCCAGAAGACCTCGCCGGCCTCGTTGTTCCACTGGTAGGTGTGCGAGCCGAAGCCGTCCATGTGGCGGTACGACGCCGGGATGCCGCGGTCACCGAACAGCCAGGTCACCTGGTGCGTGGACTCGGGCGACAGGCCCCAGAAGTCGAAGACGTTGTCCGCCTCGGTCGAGCCCGTGTACGGGTCGCGCTTCTGGGTGTGGATGAAGTCCGGGAACTTGATGGCGTCCCGGATGAAGAACACCGGGGTGTTGTTGCCGACGAGGTCGTAGTTGCCCTCCTCGGTGTAGAACTTCAGCGCGAAACCGCGCGGGTCGCGCACGGCGTCCGCGGCGCCCAGGTTGCCCGCCACCGTCGAGAAGCGCAGGAAGGTCTCCGTCTGCTTGCCGACCTCGGAGAGGAACGCGGCCCGCGTGTACTGCGTGACGTCGGCGGTCACCGTGAAGGTGCCGTAGGCACCGGCGCCGCGGGCGTGCACCACGCGCTCCGGGATGCGCTCACGGTTGAAGTGGGCCAGCTTCTCGATGAGGAGCTGGTCCTGAACGAGGACCGGGCCACCGACGCCCGCGGTCTCGCTGTTCTGGTTGTCGGCTACCGGGGCACCGGCTTCCGTAGTGAGCGGTCCCTGCGTCACGTGCGCCTCCTGCGTCATCACTGACCAACCTGTGCCTTGGCCAAATCCGAGCCCGATCTTACAATGGACAATGTCTAAGTCAAGTAAAGCTCCAAAGTCACACCCGTTCGGGATCCTGTCCCCCTGCTGTTAGGCTGGTGCCTATGAGTGACCTTCTGGAACGGCTCCGTGGACGTGGATGGCGGATGACCGCGCAGCGCCGTGTCGTGGCCGAGGTCCTCGACGGCGAACACGTCCACCTCACAGCCGACGAGGTGCATGCCAGGGCCGTCGCCAAGCTGCCCGAGATCTCCCGGGCGACCGTCTACAACACCCTGGGCGAACTGGTCTCGCTCGGCGAGGTGCTGGAGGTCGCCACGGACAAGCGGGCCAAGCGGTACGACCCCAACGCCCACCGTCCGCACCACCACCTGGTGTGCGCGCGGTGCGGCGCGATCCGCGACGTGCACCCGACCGGCAATCCGCTGGCCGACCTTCCCGACACGGAGCGCTTCGGCTTCACGGTCTCCGACGTCGAGGTGACGTACCGCGGCGTCTGCCCGAACTGCGCGGCGGCGTGAGCGGCCCGCACGCGTAAGCGAAAGCCCCGGCATCCGATGGATGCCGGGGCTGAGCACCGAGGGCCGGAAACCTGTCGGTTTCCGGCCCTCGGCCTTCAGTAGCGGGGACAGGATTTGAACCTGCGACCTCTGGGTTATGAGCCCAGCGAGCTACCGAGCTGCTCCACCCCGCGTCGATGAATGAAACATTACGTCAAGAGAACAGGCAGAAGCAAATCCGTCGGCCGCGGTCAGTCGCACCGCGGGGGCGGCGGGGTCCCCGCTCGAGCGAAGTCGAGAGCGGGTCGGCCTCACGCCGACAGCTCCTCGCGCAGCGCGTCCCGCAGCCGCGTGGCCCGCTCCGCGACGGCCGCGGGCCCCAGCTCCGCCGCGCGCTCCGCCCACCGCTGCCCCTCCGCGAGCTCCCCTCGTCGCGCGTAGACCAGTGCGAGCCGCAGTGCCGCACGGCCGTGCCCCGCGTCGGCCGCCCGGGTCCACCACACGACCGCCTCGGGCTCACTTCCCTCGCGGGCCAGCAGCAGCCCCAGGTTGAAGGCGCCGTTACGGGACCCGGCCTCCGCCGCCTCCCGGTACCACCGCGCCGCCTCCCCCACGTCCCCCCGGGCCGCGGCCAGCATCCCGACCCGCACCTGCGCCCGCCGGTGCCCCTGGGAGGCCGCCCGCTCGTACCACTCCTCGCACTCGCTGCGCCGGTCCACCGGCTCCCCCAGCTCGTGCGCGGGCTCGGGCGGCCGGCGGGCGTCCAGCACCGTCGCCAGCCGGTACGCCGCCTCCGCGCTCCCCCCGCCCGCCGCGCACCGCAGGAACCGCTCCGCCTCGCCCTCCTCGCCCTCCCGCAGCCGCGCCATCCCGACCTGGAGCGCCGCCTCCATGTGTCCCGCCGCAGCCGCCCGCTCGTACCAGCGCAGGGCGGACCGCTCCTCGCCCCGGCCCGCGTGCAGGATGCCGAGGTTGAAGGCGGCGTCCACGCTGCCGGTCTCCGCGGCCTTGGAGAACCACGGCTCCGCGCCGGTCTCGTCCCCGGCCCGCAGCAGCAGGATCGCCAGCGCGTTCGCCGCCTCGCGGTGACCGGCGTACGCGGCCCGCCGGTACCACTGCTCGGCCTGGGCGGTGCGGCCCTGGTCGGCGCAGAGCAGCCCGAGGTTGTAGGCACCGTTGATGTCACCGGCGTCCATCGCGGCCCGGTACCAGCGCTCGGCGGTCTGGGTCTCGCCCCGCTCCGCGTGCAGCGCGCCCAGCGCGTTGGCCGCGTTGCCGTCGCCGTCCTGCGCGGCCCGCAGCCACCACGCGGCGGCGTTCTCGCTGTCCCCGGCGTCGCGCAGCAGGAAACCGAGCGCGCAGGCCGCCCGGGGCTCTCCGTCCTTGGCGGAGGTCAGGTACCAGCGGCCGGCCTCCCTGAGCTCGCCGCGCCGCTCCAGGATCACCCCGAGGTGCAGCGCGGCCCGGCGGTGTCCGCGCGCGGCGGCCTGCCGGTACCACTGCTCGGCCTCCCGCACCAGCGCCGCGGCGGCCCCGTCGCCCTCCCGCGCGGCCCGGCGGTCCAGCGCGCGGGCCAGCCGGTACGCCCCTTCCCGGTGTCCCCGCTCGGCGGCGACCCGCATCCAGCGCTCCGTCCCGGCCGTGTCCCCGCGGTGCTCCAGCAGGTCGGCGAGGGCGTACGCGCCGAGGGTGTGGCCCTGCTCGGCGGACTGGCGCAGCCAGTACTCGGCGGCGGGCTCGTCCCCGCGCTCCCGGTGGTGGCGGCCGAGTGCGTGGGCCGCCGCGGTGGAGCCGGCGACGGCGGCGATCCGCCACCAGCCCGCGGCCTCGTCGGCGTAGCCCCGCTGGTGCAGCAGGACGCCCAGGTTGTTGGCGGCGGCGCGGTCGCCCGCGGCGGTGGCCGCACGCAGGTGGGGTTCGGCTCCGTCGAGATCGCCGCGGCGCAGCAGCATGGCGCCGAGGACACTCATCGCCTCGACGTCGCCGGCCTCGGCGGCGAGCCGCTGACGCAGTTCCTCGGCCGCCTCGTCGGCGGCCTCCCCCGTCTCGTCGCGGGGCTCCTCCTCGGGGGAGGACCTCACAAAACGCCCTGTCTCAAACAGAGTTGCCTTGTCCCCCATAACATCCATCGTCGCACCACCTGCACCCTGGGTATACCCGGCACACCGCAGTCAGTGAGGTCACTACAGCGTTTTGTCGACATGCCCACAGAGAGACAAGTCAAACACAGATCCGCCAACTCCCGCCCACGGCACGGCCGTCGCCCGCCCGGGCGCATGTGTTCGCCCATCACAAAGGCCCGGATTCCTTGAGGAATCCGGGCCTTTGACGTCGCCGACTTCGCGACCTGAGTAGCGGGGACAGGATTTGAACCTGCGACCTCTGGGTTATGAGCCCAGCGAGCTACCGAGCTGCTCCACCCCGCGCCGTTGCGTCACAACCGTAACACGGCGCGGGAGGGGCGTTTGACCAGCCTGTTCGCTAACCGCCCGGCTTCGCGTCGGGAGCGGCGGTCCCGCCGGCGCCACCGCCCCCTTCCGCCGACTGGGCCTCCTCGGCCTTGCGCAACGCGTCCTCCAGGTCCTTCTGCGCCTTGCCGTAGGCCTCCCAGTCGTTCTTCTTCAGGGCTTCCTGGCCGGCCTCGAAGGCCTTCTGGGCGTCGTCCAGCGCTTCCTTGACCGTCGGGTTCTCGGAGGCCGGCGGTGGCGTCGTGCCCTCCTCCTCGCCGGCTCCCTCGTCCTCGCCCGGTGGCGGCTCGGTGGTCGTGCCCTCGCCCCCGAAGACCTTGTCGAGGGCCTGGTCGAGGGTGTCCTCGAAGGCGGTCTGGCCTCCGTAGGTCACCAGCACCTTCCGCAGCAGCGGGTACTTCAGCCCACCGCCGCGCACGTAGACCGGCTCCACGTAGAGCAGTCCTCCGTCGAGCGGGACGGCCAGGAGGTTGCCGTACTCGACCTCCGAGTCGCCGCCCCTCAGCAGCCTGATCGACTCGGCGATGTCCTGCTCGGAGTTGAACTGGCTCTGGACCTGCTTGGGTCCGGCGGCCGTGGTGCTGGTCGGCAGTTTCAGCACTCTGATCTTGCCGTAGTCGTCGGTGCCCGGATCGGCGTTCACCGCCATGAAGGCACTGAGGTTGTCACGGCCGTTCGGCGTGAACGTGGTGGTGAGCGAGAAGGTCTGCTCCCGCTGGTCGGGCATCTTCATGCTCAGGTAGTACGGAGGGACCGCGTCGCCCGTCTTGTTGGTCGGGTCGTCCGGCACCTCCCACACCTCGCTGCCCGAGAGGAACGTGGTGGCGTCCTTCACGTGGTAGCGGGTCAGCAGCTCGCGCTGCACCTTGAACAGGTCCTGCGGGTACCGCAGATGGGCCATCAGACCGTCGGAGATCTCGGCCTTCGGCTGCACCGTGTCCGGGAAGGCCTTCATCCAGGTCTTCAGGACCGGGTCCCGGGTGTCCCACTGGTAGAGCTTGACCTCGCCGCTGTACGCGTCGACGGTCGCCTTCACCGAGTTGCGGATGTAGTTGACCTGGTTCTGCTGGGCCACCACCGCGCGCTGGTCGTTGGTGGCGGTCAGCGAGTCGGCCGTGGTGTCACCGAGGGTCGTGCGCGACGAGTACGGGTAGCCGTTGGTCGTCGTGTAGGCGTCGACGATCCACTGGATGCGGCCGTCCACGACCGCCGGGTAGGCGTCGCCGTCGATGGTCAGCCACGGGGCGATCGCCTCGACGCGCTCCTTGGGCGTGCGGTTGTACAGGATCCGCGAGCCCTCGCCGATCGCGCCGGAGTACAGGATCTGCGGCTCGCTGAACGCGACCGCGTAAGCGGCCCGGTTGACCGGGTTGGCGAGGTCGACCCCGCTGTCGCCCCGGTAGCTGTACGTCTTCTCGCCGCTGTCGTCGGAGTAGTCGATCTCCTTCTGGGGACCGCCGACGATCGAGTACGTCGTCGTCCGCTCGCCGTAGTAGACCCGCTGCTCGTACGACCCGAGGTCGCCCTTGGAGGGCAGGTCGGACTCGGTGAACTCGGGACGGCCGCCGGCGTCGGCGCTGGTGCCCTCGGCGGCGACGACTCCGTATCCGTGCGTGTACCGGAAGTGGTCGTTGATCCAGTTCCGCTTCGGAATGCCGTTGAGGTTCAGCTCGCGCAGACCGATGACCGTGTCCTGGTCCTTGCCGTCCTTGGTGTACCGGTCCACGTCCAGGTTGGTCGGGAACGCGTAGTAGTTCCTGATCTGCTGGAGCTGCTGGAACGTCGGCGAGACGATGTTCGGGTCCATGATCCGGATGCTCGCCGTCCGGGGGACGTCGTCGCGCAGCTGCGTCTTGTCCTCGGTCTGGCTGGTGCCCGGATACTCGGTGACCTGGGAGTCGTCGATGCCGTAGGCCTCACGCGTGGCCTTGAGGTTCTTCTCGACGTACGGCGCTTCCTTGGCCTGCTCGTTGGGCTGGACCTGGAACTTCTGCACGATGGCCGGGTACAGGCCGCCGATGAGGATCGCCGACAGCACCATCAGGCCGAAGCCGATCACGGGCAGCTGCCAGGTGCGCCGCCACAGGGTGGCGAAGAACAGCAGCGCGCAGATCACGGCGATGCAGAACAGGATCGTCTTGGCCGGCAGGTAGGCGTTGGCGTCGACGTACCTGAGGCCCGTCCAGCTGTCGGTGGCCTTGAAGTCGCTGGACTTCACCGCCAGCCCGTACCGGTCGAGCCAGTAGGCGACCGCCTTCAGGGCGACGAAGACGCCGAGGAGCACCGACAGGTGTCCGGTGGCCGCGGCCGTGGCGCGGGCGCCCGGGCTCGTGATGCGGAGGCCGCCGTACAGGTAGTGGGTGAGCGCGGCGGCGATCAGCGCCAGGATGGTGGCGGCGAAGCCGAAGCCGAGCAGGAACCGGTACCAGGGCAGGTCGAAGGCGTAGAAGGAGACGTCGAGCTTGAACTGCGGGTCCTTCTCGCCGAAGGACACGCCGTTGACCCACATCAGCCAGGTCCGCCACTGGCTCGACGCGGAGGCGCCGGCGATCAGGCCGACCAGCGCGGTGACGCCGAGCAGCAGCCACTTCTTGTACGGGGCGATGCCCATCCGGTACCGGTCGAGGTTCTGCTGCTCCATCGACATGGCGCTCAGCGGCGGCCGCATCCGGTGCGCCAGCCAGATGTTGAAGCCGACCGCGAGGGCCATCAGCAGACCGAAGACGAAGAACAACCCGATCTTGGTCCACAGGGTCGTCGTGAACACCGACGAGTAGTGGACCGAGCGGTACCACAGCCAGTCGGTCCAGAAGCCCGCGAACATGGTGAACACCATGCCGAGGACGGCCAGGACGCCCAGTGTCATGAGCAGGGTCCGGACCCGCCGGGACGGGCGGCCCACTCTGATCCGTGGCCCCGTCGGGCCTCCGCCGCGGTCCGGCATCTGGAAAGCCAAGGTAGGCACCTCGAAGTTCGCTGTTGATTCGTCGAGCCCGCGTCTTCACGGACCGTGTGTGGTCCCCCGAGATCGCAGGCCCACACCTATGCAACTTACTCACCCTTTACTCGGTTCCCGATTCCGGCCAGGAACGAGAGAGGATTGTGACCATGTCCAACACACCCATGGCGGCCAACCCGCTCACCCGGGCCGTGCTCGAGATCGACGAGTACGTCTCCGGCCTCGGCTGGGACCAGCCCGCCCGCCTGTTCGCCCTCGTCGACACCGCCCGGCTGCGGGCCGAACAGCCCTCGCTCGCGGACCGGCTCGGTCTGGGCGACGAACAGGAGACCACCGCTCTCACCCCGATCGAGCAGGACGAGATTCCCACGGGCAAGCCGCTCGACGAGTTCCTGGGCACCATCGCCTGGCCCGACGCGGTGACCGGCTGCGCCCTCACCGTGGAGCGTCTGATGCTGCCGCCGTCGGCCGAGGCCCAGGTCCCCGAGGACCTGGACGAGGCCGCTCTGACGAAGTGGGTGGCGCGGCACCCGGAGCGCCAGGAGGTGCGGATGACGGTCGCGGTGCTGCGCGACGGGACCCGCGAGTCGGCGCTGCGGCTGCGTGAGAAGGACTCCCCCACGGAGGTCCTCACCGGCTCCGACCTGGTGCCGGGTCTGGCGCAGGCGCTGACCGCGACGTTCGAGGAGTAGCCGGACCGGTCAGGACGCCGTGCACGTCGGCAGGTCCGAGGTGGCGCCGGAGCGGATGTCCTCCAGGGAGTCCAGGGCGTCGCCGATGGTGTCCACCTTCACCAGGGTGAGGCCCTCGGGGACGTCCTTGGCGGCGGACGCGCAGTTGCCGGCGGGCGTGAGGAAGTACTCGGCGCCCTTGTCGCGCGCGCCGACCGTCTTCAACTCGATCCCGCCGATCGGCCCGACCTTGCCGTCGTCGTCGATCGTGCCGGTGCCGGCGACGAATTCGCCGCCGGTCAGGCTGCCCGGGGTGAGCTTGTCGTAGATGCCGAGCGCGAACATCAGCCCCGCGCTCGGCCCGCCGACGTCGGCGAGCTTGATGTCGATGCTGAACGGGAAGGTGTGGTCGGTCCCCGCGGAGATGCCGACGACGGCGCGCTTCTCGCCGCCGTCCTCGGAGGTCGTGGTGGTGATCGTGACCTTCTCGGTCTTCGTCGCCGTCCGGTTCCCCTTCTCGGCGGCGGCCTGCTCCTTGGCCGGCACGATCGTGAAGACGACGTCCTCGCCGGGCTTGTGCCGGGTCACCAGCTCGGCGACGTCGGCCGGCTCCTTCACCGCCGTGCCGTCGACGGCGCTGATCACGTCGCCGGCGTGCAGCTTGCCCTCGGACGGGGACCCCTTGACGACCGTGGAGACGATCACCCAGGACCTCACCGGGACGTCCAGTTCCTTCAGGGCCGCGACCTTGGCGCTCTCCTGGGACTGGCTGAACTCCTCGGCGTTCTCCTGGGTGGACTCCTCCTCCGTCTTGCCGTTGGGGTAGAGGGTGTCGTGCGGGACGACCTTGTGGTCGTGCGCGAGCCATCCGTGGACGGCCTCGACGAGGTTCATCCGGTAGTCGGCGCTGGTCACCCGCACCGTGGTCATGTTGAGGTGGCCGTCCGTCGGGTAGGTCCTGCGCCCGTCGATCTGCAGCACCGGTTCGCCGTCGTGCTCGCCCAGCGTGTTCACCGTCGGCCCCGGGGACATCTCCGAGTAGGGCACGGGGAGGAAGACCCCCGCGCACAGGAGCGCGATCAGCATCAGGGTGGAGGCGAGCATCGTCGCGGTGCGGCGTGGCATGCCTCGACAGTACGGGACAGGCCTGTCAGCACACCGTCAGGGCCGCCCGGACGGGCGGCCCCGCTCGTTTCACACGGTGTGACCTGCTGTCCCCTGCCCTCAGCTCCCCGCGCGCGGCCTCTCCATGGCCTCGCGGAACCGGGCGTAACCGATGAGTTCGGGGCCGTCGCTCCGCACCTTGCGGGTGCGGCTGGCCCAGCCGCCCCAGAGCCCCGCTCCGATCGCGGCCACAAGCGGAATCAGCAACCAGGCAAGCGCCGCCATGCCGACCTCCCAACCCCATGAGCGTCCGCAACACTGACTGATCAGCAGATTAACCATCCGTAGTGACAACGCTCACGCCGGGGGTGGGGTTGCGCAACCGGAGGTCCGGCCCTTCCCAGCAGCCACCCGACCACCACCCCCCAACGACGGCGCTACGCGCCGACCCACTCCTCGGTCCCGTCGGAGAACCTCTGGTGCTTCCAGATGGGCACCTCGTGCTTGAGGTCGTCGATCAGCTTCCGGCAGGCCTCGAAGGCCTCTCCCCGGTGCGGGCACGACACGCCGACGACCACGGCGAGGTCCCCGACCCGCAGGTCCCCCACACGGTGCACGGCGGCCAGCGCCCGGACGGGGTACTCGGCGGCGACCTTCTCGGCGATCCGCCGCATCTCGTCCTCGGCACTGGGGTGGCACGTGTAGCCGAGCTCGTCGACGTCGGCGCCCCCGTCGTGGTTGCGCACGGTCCCCACGAACAGGGCCGTCCCGCCGGCCGCGTCGTCCCCGACCGCGCGGAGGACCTCGTCCACGGACAGCGGCGTGTCGCGGATCGAGATCAGCCTGACGGGGTCCTGTGCGGCCTGCTCACCGGGGTGATCGTGCGTGGATGCCATGTCCCCATCGTGCCCCACCCCGACGACGATCCGGAACGAGGCCGGCGCCCGGCACGCGCGCGTGCCCGCGGCAGGCGCCTCAGAAGCGGCGCCGCGCCTTCCGGGCCCGGCGTACCACCGCCGCCGCGCCCAGCAGGGCCACCGTCGCACCCGCCGCGCCCGCCGCCGTCGCGTCCTTGCGGCCCAGCCTCCGGCCGGCGACCGTGTGCCTGCCGGACACCTCCTCCAGCAGCTCCGCGAGCACCTCCTCGTTGGTGTGCGCGGGCCGCCACCCCGCGTCGTGCAGCCTGCTCCCGCTCACCACCCAGGGGTACATCGTGTACGCCAGGTCCCCGGCCGGGGACGGGGTGAGCCCGATCCGGTGCAGCCGGGCCGCCGCGCCGAGCGCGACCGCCGACGGCAGCTCCATCCGCCGGATCCCGCTGAGCTCCTCGACCTCCTCCTGCTCCAGCCACCCGTCGCAGCCGACGGCCAGCTCGCCGTCGACCTTCTCCAGGACGGCGTACTCCAGGGCACTGCACAGGTCGTCGACGTGGCAGAACTGCCACGCAGGGCGCGACCCGGCCACCACGAGCAGCCGGGGCGACTCGAAGTACCTGGTCAGCGCGGTGTCGGTGCCTCCCACCAGTACGGCGGGACGCACGACCGTGACGTTGAGCCCGGGGTGCGCCCTGGGCGCCCGGCGTGCGAGCCGCTCGATCTCCAGGAGGTCACCGACGCCCGTGGCCTCCGCCGTGGCGCGCAGTTCCGCCTCCTCGGACAGCGGCAGCTCGTTGTCCGGCAGCGCCCCGTAGACCATCGTCGACGTGCACAGCACCACGCGGTGCACCCCGGCGGCCGCGGCGGCCGTCAGCACCGTCTGCGTGCCGCGCACGTTGTAGGCCGTCCGGGCGGCGGCGTCGGTCTCCAGGTCGAGGTCGAGCGCCAGGTGGACCACCACGTCGGCCCCGCGCAGCTTGTCCGCGATGGCCGGGTCCCGTACGTCCAGGATGTGCCAGCGTGCCTCGGCGCACTCGCCGCGCCGCTCGTCGATGGCGATGACCTGCTTGATCTCCTCCGAGGCGGCGAGCCGCGCGGTGAGCAGCGCGCCGACGCCGGACGCGGCGCCGGTGACCGCGACGACGGGGCCGCGCGCGGCGGTCGCCCCGTCGGCGCGGAGCGCCGACGTCGAGGGGCGGTGGTCGGGCGACGAGCGGGTCGATTCGTTTCGCGCTGCGCGAACCTGTGGATCTGGGGAACTCACCGGGCGTCTCCAGCGGTTGTCTTCAGTACGAGCGCAAGCGATGCGTGCGTACCAGGTGGCATCCATCCTGCCGCAGGCCCTCTGTCGGCGAAGCACCGAGGCCCGAACCGCTTCAGGTGTCTACGCTGGGTGGTGTTGTCGGGCAGCCGTGCCGCCGGAAAGAACCGGTGGCCCTACCAGCCGAGGAAACCCGTGAGTGACACCCCATTCGGATTCGGCCTTCCGCCGGAGGAGCCGGACGACGGCGACGAGGGCAAGAAGAAGGACCCGCAGAGCGGTGGTGGTCAGGGCCCGGCCAACCCGTTCGGCTTCGGCATGCCCGGGGCCGGAGGCTTTGGCGGCCCGGGCGCGGACAATCCGTTCGCCGCGATGTTCGGGTCGTTGAACCCCACCGACCTGGGCGCAGCGTTCCAGCAGCTCGGCCAGATGCTCTCCTACGAGGGCGGGCCGGTGAACTGGGACATGGCCAAGCAGATCGCCCGGCAGACCGTCTCGCAGGGCACCGCGGAGGGTTCGAAGGACGCGAGCGTCGGCCCCGCCGACCGCAGAGCCGTGGAGGAGGCCGTCCGTCTGGCCGATCTGTGGCTGGACGACGCGACCTCCCTGCCCTCGGGCGCCAACTCCGCCGTGGCCTGGAGCCGTGCGGAGTGGGTCGAGGCCACCCTGCCGGCCTGGCGGGAGCTGGTCGACCCGGTCGCCGAGCGCGTCGGGAACGCGATGGGCGATGTCCTGCCCGAGGAGATGCAGGCCATGGCCGGTCCGCTGATCGGCATGATGCGCTCCATGGGCGGCGCCATGTTCGGCACGCAGATCGGGCAGGCCGTCGGCGTGCTCGCCGGCGAGGTCGTCGGTTCGTCCGACATCGGCCTGCCGCTGGGTCCGGCCCGCCGGGCCGCGCTGCTGCCGCTGAACATCGAGACCTTCGGCAAGGACCTGGGCGTCCCCCAGGAGGAGGTGCGGCTGTACCTCGCCCTGCGCGAGGCCGCCCACCAGCGCCTGTTCGCACACGTCCCCTGGCTGCGCTCGCATCTCTTCGGCGCCGTCGACGGCTACGCGCGCGGGATCAAGGTCGACACCGGCAAGCTCGAGGACGTCGTCGGCCAGTTCGACCCGCAGAACCCCGAGCAGCTGCAGGAGGCCCTTCAGCAGGGCATGTTCCAGCCGGAGGACACGCCGGAGCAGAAGGCGGCCCTGGCCCGTCTGGAGACGGCGCTGGCGCTCGTCGAGGGCTGGGTGGACGCCGTGGTGCACGCGGCGGCCAAGCCGCGGCTGTCGTCGGCCGACGCGCTGCGCGAGACGCTGCGCCGCCGCCGCGCCTCGGGCGGCCCGGCGGAGCAGACCTTCGCCACGCTGATCGGTCTGGAGCTGCGCCCGCGCCGGCTGCGCGACGCCTCACGGCTGTGGGCCTCGCTCACCGACGCGCGCGGGGTCGACGGCAGGGACGCCCTGTGGGCGCACCCGGACATGCTGCCGACGGCGACCGACCTGGACGACCCGGACGGCTTCGTGCACCGCGAGCAGATCGACTTCTCCGAGCTGGACAAGATGCTCGGCGAGGCCGCGGGCAGGCCCGACCTCAAGAAGAAGGACGAGGACGAGGACGAGGGAAAGGGCGACGGCGCCGAGTGAGCCTCCACGACGACGCGGTCCTCGTGCTCAAGGGGTACGAGGGCCAGTCCGAGCTGCGCCAGACCTATCTGGACCACCTCGCGGCCCATCCGGACGGCATGTGGAAGGCCTGCGCGGACGGCCACGTCACGGCGAGCGGCCTGGTGATCGACCCCGAGCGGGGCCGGGTGCTGCTGACCCTGCACCGGAAGCTGCGGATGTGGCTCCAGACGGGCGGGCACTGCGAGCCGGGTGACGTCTCGCTCGCGGCGGCGGCCCTGCGGGAGGCCACGGAGGAGTCCGGCGTCGCGGGACTGACGCTGGTGCCCGGCGGGCCCGTCCGGCTGGACCGCCACCACACGCCGTGCGCCTGGCACCTGGACGTCCAGTACGCGGCGCTGGCTCCGTCCGGTGCCGTCGAGGCGATCAGCGACGAGTCCCTCGACCTGCGCTGGTTCCCGTACGACGAGGTGGCGGACGTGGCCGACGCCTCGGTCACCCGTCTGGTGGAAGCGGCCCGGACGAGACTGGGCGGCTGACACGGGGGCGGGGCGGCCGCGCGCGGTCGCCCCGCCCCCGTGTCCGTCCCCTGTCAGCTCCAGGCGTTGCCCTGGTTCCGGCCGCGGACGCCCTGCTGTCCCATGCCGTACTGCGCGGCGAGGCCCGAGCCGATCTGCGCGTTCTGCGGCGGCAGCAGCTCGCTGGGCTGGACGAGCGCGAAGCCGGTGCCCATGAAGCTGAGCTCCCACCCCTCGCCGGTGCTGCCGCGGCGCCGCCACACCCCGGAGGAGTGGGTCTGGGCCTGCATCTGCACGCGCAGGGACGTGGACCAGGCGACGATCGCGTCGGCGTCGCAGTTGACGTACCTGTCCGGCGTCACCTGCATCAGCAGCGGCATGCCCGAGGTCATCAGGGCGACCTTGCCGTTGCCGGTGATGTTGAGCTGGTACTTCCCGGATCCGGAGATGCCGTACAGGCTGTCGACGGCGATCACCTCGTGGTGCAGCGAGGAGTCCATCGCGAGCACATAGCTGCTGTCGACCGTCAGCCCGTCGTGGTCCACCTCCATGACGTGGACGCGCTGGGCGAGGTTGGCGAGGTAGACGGTGCCCTGCCCGTGGCAGCGCATCAGGTCGAGTCCCTCACCGGTCTGCGCACGCGCGCGGGACGCGCTGCTGTTCTGGAACTCGGCGTCGAACTCGACGAGTCCCTGGTAGGCGACCATGGTGCCCTTGCGGGCGAGGACGTCGTCGTGACCCTCCAGGGCGACGCGGAGCATCTGCTGGTTCTGCAGGCTCCAGCGCTCCTGGGTCTGCTGGTCGTTGAGGGCGAAAAGCGGGCTCTGCATGGTGTGGTTGCTCCCCCTCAGCCCCGGACCCGGAGACGGTCGGTGCTGTCCTCACTGGGCTGGACGACGACGATGCCCTGACCGGAGAAGGCCATCTGGTAGGCCTCTCCGCTGCCGCGGCCGATCAGCGACTGGGCGCGGAAGCTGCGCTTGCCCTTCACCTTGAGGTTCGGGGACCAGGCGACCAGGGCGTCCGGATCGACGTACGTCTCGTCCTCGCCGCCGCCGCAGTCGACGACGATCGGCTTGCCGCGCGAGGTCAGCGCGACCCAGCCCTGTCCGGAGATCCTGGTGTTCCACAGTCCCTGGCCGGCGAACTTCGCCAGCCCCTTGACCCGCTCCACGCCCCACGTGAGGTGTGCGTCGAAGGCGAGCAGGTTGGTGGCGTTGACGGAGATGCCGTCGCCGTTGAGGTTGATCACGACGACGTTGGCGCCGTAGTCGGCGAGGTAGAGCAGGCCGTCGCCGGAGCACTTCATCAGCGGCGCGCCCTCACCGGTGAGCCAGTCCTTGGCGATCTGGCGCACGGCGGGCGGGTTGGGCTCGTACTGGACGAACCCTTCGTAGGCGACCATCGAGCCCACGCGCGCGAAGAGGTCGTTCCCGGTCTGCATGGCGACCTTCAGCATGTGGTTGCCGTGGTTCTCCATGCGGGCGGTGACGGGGCCGGGGGCGTAGCCCGCGAGTGGCTGGTTCATGACGGGCTCCCTTCAGATCTCGTACGGCTGGACGACGATGAAGTTGCCGGGCGCGCCCCGGAACTGG
Source organism: Streptomyces sp. NPDC126497 (assembly GCF_040302425.1). Lineage (NCBI taxonomy): Bacteria > Bacillati > Actinomycetota > Actinomycetes > Kitasatosporales > Streptomycetaceae > Streptomyces > Streptomyces sp. NPDC126497. The sequence continues at coordinate 999 of NZ_JBEORT010000003.1, read as the reverse complement.
AGGTTCACGCTCTCCCCGGTGTCGCCGGGGTAGGAGTTGCGGCGCATCCGCACCTGGCTGGAGACGACCACCTGGGAGGCGGCCGACCAGGCGACCACGGCGTTGCAGTCGGCGAAGGTGGTGGGCGTGACCGGCAGCACCACGGGGACGCCGTGGGTCTTGACGACGATCGTGCCGGTGCCCTGGAACTGCATCGTGAACAGCGCGCCGCCGGGGATGCCGTGCCCCTCGATGCGGCGGACCTCGTACTGGAGGCTCTCGTCGAAGGCGAGGACGTTCTCGGCGGAGACGCACACGGCGTCGCCCTGGAGCTCGATCGGGTGCAGCATCGTGGAGTTCTCGGCGAAGAACACCTGGCCCTGACCGGTGCAGCGCATCAGCTGCATCTCCTGGCCGGTGGCGTTGCCCACGATGCGGCCGGTGAAGCCGGCGCCCTTGTAGCTGAAGTCGACCTTGCCCTGGTAGAGCACCATGCTGCCCTGCCGGGCCAGCACGGGCTGCCCGCCGATGCCGAGGTCGGCGCGGACCAGCTTCTTGTTCTGCTGGGTCCAGCGCTGTCCGGTGGGCGTCTCCTTGAACTGCTGGAGCGCGCCGAGCACGCCGGGGCCCTGCGGTGCGCCCTGGGGCGCGCCGTACGGGGCCTGCTGGTGCGGCACCTGTCCGGGCGGGGGCTGCTGGCCGTAGCCCGGAGGGGGCGCCGGGTGCCCGTGGCCGGGCGGCGGGGCGGGGGCCTGCGGCTGGCCGTAGCCCGGGGGCGGCGGGGCGGGCTGACCGTACGGCGGCTGCTGGCCGGGCTGACCGTAGGGCGCCGGCGCCGAGGGCGGGGGCGGCACGGGGGAGCCGCCGGGCGGGGTGTGCAGAGGAGCCACGATGGTCGGCGCGGCGTACACCGGCGGCACGGAGGGCGCGGGTACGGGAGCGGGCGGCGGCGTCCACTCCTTGAGCTGCTTGGGAGTGATCGTGGAGTCGGCGGCCGCCGCCTGGGCCTCCTCGGACACG